>JBBRJC010000385.1:0-4769 GCA_038220135.1 Bryobacterales bacterium
CCCCATGAAACAGTAACCGAGACTTGTTCAAACATTCGTCAAATCGTTACATACTTTAACTATTATCAGTAGCTGACAACCAAATCCTCTCTGGAGACATACATGTTCTTTCGTGCCCATGCTCGCTTGGCAGTAGCAGCGATTGCATTCACTTCATCAATGTTGGCGCAAACCGCTTCAACCCCCAGCGTCCGCCTGCTTCTACCCGAGCGTACACGCCTCTTGCAGGGACAGTTAATCGACCTAGTCGTAGAAGTCCGAAATTCCGCCGCCGTCTCCAATTTGAAAGTGACCGCCGGGGGTGTGGACTTAACCTCGAAATTTAGTGCTCCCGTAAAGGCTGACCTCGATTGTGATGCCAGTTCCGATTGGGTGTTGCGAGCCAATTTGCAATCGTTCGACAATCCCGGCGACGTAAAGGTGGATGTCTCGCTGACCGCCGGGGGCACCAGCGTTACCGATAGCCGCACTGTTCTAGTCCGGGAATTTAACCTGAATGTTAGCCAACGCCGCAATATCATCCTGTTCATTGGCGACGCAATGGGTACCGCCTATCGTGATGCCGCACGCTTGGTTTCCCGCTCCATAGTGGATGCCAGTGGCAAGAATTCCTTCCGCGATGGCTTCTTCGACGACCTGCTGGAAATGGATAAGATGCCAATCAGCGGCATGTTAATGACGTATGGAACCGATTCCATTGTTCCCGATTCAGCCAATACAGGAACGGCCTGGGCAACAGGAAACAAGAGCTTTCTCAACGCTGTGAATTCGCTTCCCGATGGCACAGATTGCAGGTGGCGTTTTACTGGATTAACCAATGCCGCCACTTTGTCGGCTATGACCGACAATCCCCGTGTGGAAAATCTGTGGCAATATTTGAAGCGTCGATATAACTATCGTACCGGCATCGTCAGTACAGCCGCGATCACAGACGCAACGCCCGCTGTTGAAGGTGCCTATGTCGGTTTCCGAACAGCGCGCCTGGAAATTGCTCGTCAATACCTTGAAAACCCAATGCTCGGAGGCCGTCCAGCGTTCGACGTTATTTTGGGTGGTGGCACTGACCCGTTTACGGCCGCAGGTCGCGTAGATAAGCGCGATCTGATTGGCGAATTTAAGAACCAGGGCTTTCGATATGTAACTACAGCCACTGAACTGAAGGCCATCAATTACGGGCAGCCCGTACTGGGCTTGTTTAAGGGCAGTGCCAACCCAACTCCTGCGAGCAATGGAATCACGACCGCCTCTGACGTCAACATGGATCCTGCCTACGACAAGCTGCTTTTGCAACGGCCCGCCTCCGAGCCGACTCCAAGTTTCGGGGCGTATACCGATCAACCGATGCTCGACCTGATGACCTCGAAGGCAATTGAAGTTCTCTCTTCCAGCTTCGGCCAAACCCCGTTCATACTGATGGTGGAAGCTGCGTTAATCGACAAACAATCTCACCCAAATCAAGCAGCAGGCGTTTTTTGGGACACCATAGAGTTTGATAAATCGATCGGCGTGGCACGGCAATGGGCTGCCAAGCGCCAAACAAAAGATACGTTGATTGTGGTCACTGCCGATCACGATCAATCCATGCATATTATTGGCGTCAGCAACTCAGCCGATTCTGACTACTTTGATCGCACCAAGAGCACCAAAGTATCGTTCAAGACCGCTGCGGGTGATCAGGATTTCACAGTATGGGGCGATTCATTCTCCAATGCTCGTGCCGGTTTGCCGTTCGTCAACACCAGCACAACAGCATCGAACAACGGCGGTGTGGCCGGTATGCCAGGAACTGCAACTCCGGTGGCTGCTGCAAGCGATCCAGCCTCCAGTACCTATTCAACCTACTTCGGTGTGCCCGCCTACAAAATGGACGCAAAAACCGGATATCCTCTGAACGCTGGCCCAGGCATTCGTCGCCTTGCAGTTGGCTTCCGTACAGGTGACCATACTGGTTCAAGTGTTCCGGTGACTGCCGAAGGTCCTGGCGCATTCTTGTTCACGGGCTATATGGATCAAACGGACATCTTTTTTAAGATGGCTTCCGCAATTTCAACCGATACAACTGACGCCGATAAACTGGTTGATTTGTTGGTAAACGGGAAGTTTCCAAAGACAGTTGGGAAATAAAACTATACAATGACTTGGAAAGTTGTAATACTTTGGGCGCTGCTTGCAGCGCCCGTTCTTCCACAAACAGTTCACACTGACCCTCAATCCAAGAATAGTGAACTGGTTTGGTTCTCGATCACTGCAACAAAGGATCAGATCTTCAAGACACTCGGCCAGCCGGCAATCACTGCAGCATTTGGCACGGATTTCGAATCGTGGCAATATCACCTCGGGAATGTGGATCACGATGATTTTTCCCATCAGATCGTTTTCCGGAAATCGAATCAAATGCTTGTCAGCATTACTCGCAACTTCGATCCGGAGCGCAATGTCGATGTTTGGTTTCCGGTCGCGACAACCACCACTCATCACTACCCCAATCCGCAAAAGCCGGAGTTTAGTGTGCGCGTTCGGCGACTCAAAGATGACGCTGTATTGATTGCGATGGGTTCTTCAAAACCGAATCAACCAACTGGGCAGATTGTGTTGATTCGCATTTCCGAACTCAACCATTTTTTACCTTGGTTGTATGAACAACTACAGGCCGCAAAGTAGTCACTTTTCCGTGCATCTCTGCGGCTATGATGGATCATGAGTTTGGCTCATTGTTTCGTCGGCATCGCCACTCTATTTCTCGTTCTGCTCATTCACGAATTCGGCCACTTTCTTGCTGCCTGGGCTGTTGGCATGCCTTCCAGCCTCATCGTAATCGGTCTCGGCCCTTCTTTGTTTCGCTTCCGTGCCAGTAGTTGGGATTTGCAATTTAACTTATTTCCGATTGCAGGATACGTAATCCTTCCAGAACATTCTGTCAGTAACTATTTGCGCATCGACGATGACTTGGTGCCCATTGTTTGCGATCACCAAAAGCCAAAATTGAGGAATCAAGTAGTCGTTTTTGCAGCAGGTCCCGTCGCAAACATACTCGCGGCATTGCTACTGCTGACCACTGCGCATGTAGACTTCGGACGCCTCGGCAAATCAGAAAAAGCAAGAATGCAAGCCGCATGGAAACGATCCCCCGCCAAGCGCCTCGTCCTTGAGCTTACCTATCCGATGCGCAACGCCGGTGGACCGATTGGTATTGTCTATTCCTGGATGGCCATCTCCAGCCATAGCCGCCGCAATTGGTTGCACTACACAGCCGCGCTAAATGCGGCCATCGCTGTCTTCAACCTTATTCCCATCTTTCCGCTCGATGGCGGCAGAATACTAGGCGCCATCATTTGCCGAATCGTCCCGAGCCTTGAGGAATCCAGTTGGATTGACCGACTCATCGTTGCTCAACTGACCCTGTTGGGTGCGCTTACACTCCTCGCTTTGTGGTTGGATATTTTGCCATTGCTGTATCGTATTGCCCCACGCTCATTCGGATAATCTTGAATTCCGAAGTTGAACAAGTCTGATAGCCCCACTGTGGCGCGGACACTCGTGTCTGCCGCGCCGGCACTCTTGCTGACGCTCTTCGCGAAGGCATTTACAAATAACCCTTGGTCCGAAATCTAACGCATAGAGCAACTTCGGAATTCAGGATAATCTTGCGTTCCCGCTCATCCTCTGTTACAACCATGTAAACGGTCTCGAGGGCATTCATGGAACTCAACAATCCCGATCCATCTCTTTACAACGAAGATCTGGCGCCAATCGCCGCTTCAGCTCGCACCTGGGGAACCTACAATTACGCCTCGCTCTGGGTTGCAATGAGCGTCTGTATTCCTACCTATATGCTTGCGTCCGGTCTAATCGCTGGTGGTATGAGTTGGATTCAGGCAGTCGGAACAATTCTCCTGGGCAACCTCATTGTTCTGGTACCGATGATCCTCAATGCACACGCAGGCGCGAAGTACGGCATCCCTTTTCCCGTTTTGGTCCGCGCATCTTTCGGGGTTCGCGGTGCCAACGTGCCAGCAGTGCTTCGTGCTCTTGTTGCCTGTGGCTGGTTCGGAATTCAAACCTGGATCGGCGGTCAGGCAATCTACTCGCTTCTGAAAATTCTATGGCCGGCAGCAAGCGACCTTCCCGGCGGAGTTTGGATCTGCTTCTTCTCTTTCTGGGCCCTGAACATGTTCGTCATATGGCGCGGCATCGAAACCATCAAAGTACTTGAAGGTATCGGCGCCCCGTTCATGTTAATTGTCGGCCTTCTTTTACTTTTCTGGATCACCAATAAAGCTGGCGGTTTTGGCCCTGTTCTAAGTACCCCCAGCAAGTTCCATACAACCTCAGAATTCATCGCTTTCTTCATCCCATCGCTAACCGCTATGGTTGGCTTCTGGGCCACTGTTGCGTTAAACATCCCCGATTTCACACGCTATGCCAAATCGCAAAAAGCGCAAATGCTCGGCCAAGCCTTGGGTCTTCCCACCGCAATGACCCTGTACTCTTTCATTGGCGTCGCGGTCACTTCCGCTTCGGTCGTGCTGTTCGGCGAGGCAATTTGGGATCCCGTATTATTGCTCGGGCGTTTCAACCAACCTGTTATTGCGTTCATTGCCCTGGTTGCTTTGCTGATAGCCACGTTAAACACCAACGTCGCTGCGAACGTGGTTTCACCCTCCAACGATTTTTCCAACCTAAAGCCAAGCCTCATCTCCTTCCGTACAGGCGGACTTATTACCGGCATCCTCGGAATTGCAATGATGCCCTGGAAGCTGATGACCGAT
>JBBRJC010000386.1:0-4768 GCA_038220135.1 Bryobacterales bacterium
CCCACGGCGTATTGATGAGGCTTTGCGAACTCGGCTTTGTCGGCCACCGTCGCTGGATCGAAAATGCCAATGTCCGCCTTCATGCCCGGCCGCAACAGGCCGCGGTCCATAATGCGGAAACGTACGGCGGGCAAAGAAGTCATGCGCCGCACCGCGTCCTCCAGCGTCAGCACTTTGCGCTCCCGGACATACCGGCCAAGCACGCGTGCGAAAGCTCCGTAATTTCGAGGGTGTGGAACATCTTCGCCAAGCGTAGGAATGCCGCCATCGGAGGCGATCATCGTATAGGGATAGCGCAGAATCCGTTCCAACTCCTCTTCGTTAATAGCGTGGTAGATGGTGGAACAGCCGCCTTTAAGTTGAATTTCCAGAGCCGTCAGCGCAGCGTTTTCAAAGGTCACTTCGCGCCCTGCAGCGGCTGTAACTTCAGCCAGACTCTTGCCAGCCAGCGTCTTGTCGAAACCACAACTGGCGAATACGACGTTCTTGGGATCGCCACCGCCGCGGTCTTCTTTAATATTGCGTGCCACCGTGGCCAAAATCTTCACTCGTTGATCCGGAGCGCTCGCCCGTTCGCGAAACGCTTCGGGTCCGCTTTCCTGCGCCCACTGTGGAAATAGAGCAGCAGATCCGGTTGACGACGCAGTGTAAGGGTATTGATCAATGGTAACGTCCACGCCTCGAGCCCGGGCTTCATCCACCAACCGCAGCGTTTGCACGCTGAGCCCCCAATTTGCCTTGCCAATAATCTTGTGGTGGGTGACTTGCGTTGGCAAATGCCCCTGTTCACCAATCCGGATCGTTTCCTTCACACTATCCAGAACACCTTCGGCTTCGTTCCGCATATGTGAGGTGTGCAGGCCGCCCAGCGCACCCACAATCTGACCAAGGGCGATCACTTCATCAGTTGGCGCAAAATTACCCGGTAAATAAAACAGACCAGTGGAAATTCCGAACGCGCCTTCCAGCATTGCCTGGCGCGCGATTCCTTTCATCTTTTCCAGTTCTTCAGCGGTCGCCTTGCGATCCTTCATGCCGATAACTTGACTACGGATTGACCCATGCCCCACCATCATGCCGAAGTTGACCGTACTTTTAGCCGCAGCAACGGTACCCAGGAACTTGCCAATAGGCAGCGGTGAGCTGCCATCCGGCCCTTCAATAATGGTGGTCACTCCCTGTCGAATCTGATTCTCAGCAGCCGGGTTCTGAAAGTATCCACGGCGCCCATGGCTGTGCGTGTCCACAAAGCCCGGGGAAACCGCTAAACCCTTTGCTTCCAGCACTAATTTCGTCTTAGCGGAATGTTCCGGACCCACATAAACGATGGTGTCCCCACGCACTCCCACATCGCCAATGAACCAGGGCGCACCTGTTCCATCAACAATTTTGCCGCCACGAATCAGGACATCGTATTCGGGCTGCTGGGCGAACGCAGAGATTACAGAACCAGTAATTGCGAAGCTGAGAAAAATTAGAAACTGCATATGCCGTGCTATTTTGGCACGGATGCGGTTACTTTGTCACGGCTGCTGTGTCAGCCTGTCCCTCGTCGTCTGGACGTGGCGAGGAGGAAATCATCGACAGGAAGAGGCCTAGAATGAACAACATTGCTATTAATCCACCAACAATCATGTTACTTTTGCCTCCTTCCTCATTAGTTTCCTTGCACGCAGGTAGCCAAATTTCGGACATATACTTTATATCGAGATTCGTGCACTATTCCCTTCCAGTTCCTTACTGTGATACGGTGCTTTTATGCGAGTGGATTTGGCATTTGGAAAAACAGGCTTAACAGTCGACTTACCGGAAGGGTTTGAGTACCAGGTTCTGGAGGCTCGGTCGGCCCAGGCGCTTGATGACCAGATCGCGGCCATTGAGCATGCCCTTGATCATCCCATCGGCACGTCACCATTAACGGAGCTGGCAAAGGGCAAGAAGACAGCGGCAATTTCGGTGTGCGACATCACGCGTCCTGCGCCGAACCGCCTGGTGCTACCTCCAGTCCTGGCGCGGCTGGCGGCTGGCGGAATTTCTCAGGATAACGTGGTGGTGCTGATTGCCACCGGGCTTCACCGCCCAGCCACCGATGACGAGATTCGCGAAATCGTTGGGCCAGATCTTTACGGGAAGATTCGGGTGGAAAACCACTTTGCCCGTAATTTGGACGAGCATCGCTATTTGGGAACCACGGCAAGCGGCATTCCTGTTCATATCGATGAGCGCTTTATGGCCGCCGATCTGCACATCACACTTGGCTTTATTGAGCCTCATTTGATGCTGGGATTTTCCGGCGGACGTAAGTTGATTGCTCCCGGACTGGCGGCGCAGGAAACCATTAAGGTGATTCATTCGCCAAAGTTCATGCGCGATGCCCGGTCAGTTGAAGGGTCGATTGAAAATAATCCCCTGCATAAAGAGTTGCTGGAGATTGCCCGAATGGCGCGGCACGACTTTTTGGTGGATGTCTCCTTGACGCGAGACCGGCGTGTGGCCCAGGTGTTTGCCGGCAATGCAGAGCAGGCGCACAAGGCGGGAACGCAGTTTGTGGGCAAGGTGCTGCTGGAAGAGTTGGACAGCCTGGCAGATGCGGTAATAACGACGTCAGCCGGCCACCCGTTGGACATGACATTTTATCAGGCGGTGAAGGGCGTGACGGCGGCGAGCCATGTGGTGAAGCCCGGTGGAAAGATCATGCTGGTGGCGGCTTGTACCGAAGGCGCGGGGGCCGAAGAGTTTTGCGAAATGCTTGCGGCATTTCCGTCCCATGAGCAGTTCCTGGAGCACATTCTGAAAGCACCGGTTGAGGTGGATCAGTGGCAGTTGGAAAAGCTGGCGCTGGTTTGCCAATCGAAGCAATTACTGTTCTACATCCCTGGTTTGCCTGAGCGGTTCCGCAAAAGCATGTGGGGCAAAGTGTATGGATCGGCGGCCGATGCGGTGGCGGAGCTCACAGCGGATTTACCGGCAGGCGCGAAGGTGGCGGTGATTCCGGAAGGGCCATATGTGCTGGCAAGGGCTGCGGAGTTGACTGCGGCTGACTAGGATGCTTGTGAGATTTTTGCGCGTATAGTTGGCTCCGATTGGTACCGCGTTGCACTACAGCGCGCCGATGGCAATCGGTTTGGCGAATCATCAGAGTCCGACATATACTGCATAGGGAATTTCTGCATTTGATGGTAATTTGTTCCGCCTACGCGAGATTCGCAACAGAAGGAATCGGAACAGGCATTCCAATAAAAAAGCATAAGCGAACAGAGCCCTGGCGGAAGCCAAATCAGCTCGGCAATTGTAGTTGACCAGATTCGCCCCATTGCAAGAAGAATCCATGGAAATAAAAACGCACAGGGATATCCAACTACGCAGGTGAAGTAACACGAAAAGGTTGCACCAGCAGCAATACCGGAGCACTCAGCAACAGCACCGCTTGCCCTACCTGCCACCAGATCGACGGAGGGACAGTTCATAGCGGTTTCATCCACCTTTATGTTCTGCTGCAATCGAATTAGCGAAACTACTGTGAACTGCAATCACAAGTCGCCGTATTTTATATTTGGATCGTTTTCAAGGGCTTACAAAAACTGAACGGGTAGCGCAAACACTGCGCCTGTTAGTTTTGTGGGCAGAGGTACAAATGAAACGAGCGTATGCATTAACCACCCACACGACCCCTAAGTCTCAATGGATTGCCAAACGTGATCCACTTACGGAAAATAACGTGCGAGTGCCCAATCTGAAAAACTCAGCCAATGTGCGAACCTATCTGGCCAAAGGCGAATCGATTGAAGCTTTCCAAAAATTGAAGGATAAATTGGTCGCCGAAATCGCACCCGTCGGCGACCGTGAAATGATATGGGCTTCTCGCACTGTAATCATGCGCTGGCGCCAGATGCGCCTGAAGCGGAAGCAGGATGAGCTGGTGCTTGAAGCTCACAAATTGATCAAAAGGAAGAACTCGCCCTTACCGATTCCGAAGCTACTACGCGTACTCAGTGTTTCTCCGTTTGGGGAACTGCGCGACCAGATTATGGACCTGAATCTGGAAATTAATATGCTGGATCGCAGTTGCCTGCACCACTCTTATTGGATCAAGAATTCAAAACTGCAGCGCCAGTTACAAGATGCTGCTTGAAGGCAGAACCAAATCCGTAGCCACTGCGTATAGTGAAGAATGAACCACATGCGACTGGCAAGCCGGGTGCTGCTCTTCGGATTTCTTACCTATGCTTTCATTCTGCTGGCCATCTCGGTGGGACTTGGTGAAGTATCAACGCGGGTACATCCGAGCATGAGACTACCCACGCCCGACGAAATGGCAAGGAGCATAGCAACGTCAACCGGCGGGGAATGGCGGAATGCCGAGACACGAAGTTTCGACGGCACCCAGCTTTCTGCCTGGCTGTTTACGCCGCAACATCCGAACGGGCACGCAGTGATCGCGATGCATGGCGTTGGTGACAGCCGGCGAGGCGTGTTGGGGCATGCCTACATGTTGGCGCGAAACGGGTATACAGTGCTTACTCCCGATAGCCGTGCCCATGGCCTGAGTGGCGGCGATTTCTTCACGTATGGAGTTCTGGAGCGGCACGACACCAAGGCATGGGTGGACTGGCTTGTAGCAAACGTACATCCGGTGAATGTTTATGGTCTGGGCGAATCGATGGGCGCCGCGGATTTGATTCAGGCATTGCCGGGTGAACCTCGGATTAAGGCGATAGTTGCTGAAGCCCCGTTTCATAGTTTCGAGGAAATTGGGTATGAGCGAGTG
>JBBRJC010000387.1:0-4754 GCA_038220135.1 Bryobacterales bacterium
AACATTTTTTGGCTGATAAGGAGTTGAATTTGCTTGTATGTTGAAATAAAAATGCGTAGTACTTCTCATGTATGGACTTATCCCGCGAAACTGCCGATACTACATTTGAGTAATATGAAACAAGTAGTAAAGTCTGCCGCAATTGTCTTGACCCTTCTCAGCCTATCTGGAGTAGCGACGGCCGCATCCTTTGGATTCAACGTTTTGGTACGCGCCGGTTTGAACACCACTGGCGATTGGGAAGTTGGTATGGGATTGAATTCTTCAGGCGTACCAACAGTCCAGGCCCAGATGTCCCCTTATTTTCTCGACGGATCGCCGCAGCGGTTCGAAATCGGCTATACAGCAGGCACCGGAACCGCCTACACACGCATATTTTCTGGCGCAGCTCCCAGTTCCACAATGACAGTGAATCTTTCCTACTCCGTGCCAGGGGCCACGATTCTGGCACCAAGTGATTATTGGACACTTCCGGCAAGTAGTTTCTATACCAGCGCCTCTGTCAGGCCAGTCCCAACTTCTGTAAGTGTGCAGGGTATGGTCATAACCGGGAATCAGGTCCTGAATCCATTAAGTCTCACCGCCAGCAGCAACGGAATCACGGCAACCAACCAAAACCAATCGGCCCCCATTCTTTTTCAGGCGCAAGCAAACGGCGACTGGCAATTGTCCGGTAATTTGACGATGACTGGCCTCTCCGCCTACACCTCAAGTGGCGCGCAACGCTCGCAATTGCAATTCGGCTTAACCGCACAGGCTGATCCAACTCCAGAACCAGGGACTTTTGCGCTTATGGGCGGAACGCTAGGCTTGATTCTAGTTGGTTTACGGGTCAAGCGCAAAGCGAATTGTTAAAACCGGTTCGGGCCGTCTCGTCGCAATATGAGATAGCTCGGAAATGACGATCACAACCGATTTCGAAATATCTTCCTCGCCTTTCCTATAACTTACCCGCCGAATCCCGCCGTAGCCCCAAAGTGCCATGCTACAGTCGAAGCAAGAAAGAGGCAGCCGCCATGGCTGCCTCTTCGCATTTCGAACACAAGGAGCCTTACCCATGTCTACAGCCGCGCAAATCCACGCCAACCAACTCAATTCCCAACTATCCACCGGCCCACGCACCGCCGAGGGAAAATCGCAAACGGCCAGAAACGCCATCCGTCACGGCCTTACCGCCACCTATCCTGTAATCCGCACTCCAGAAGAACAAAGCCAATTCGACGCCCTCGAAGCTGCATTTCAATACGAACTCCACCCCTACACCCCGTCAGAACAAGCCCAATTCAAGCAGTTAATCCTGGCCGCCTGGAATATTGACCGTTGCCATCGCCTTGAAGCAGACCTTGCCGCTACAACCGGATGCGACCCACTTCTCGACGACACGGCCTACAAAACCCTGGCCCGCATCGAAACCTACCGCCTCCGCGCCGAACGCCTTTTCCACCGCAACCTCAAAGAATTGAAGGCCATTCCATCCACCCGGCCCATCCCGCAAAACAAACCCAAATTGGAATTCGCCAGACCCGCCCACCCAATCGATTTCCCAACCAAAATAGGCCGAAACGAACCGTGCCCCTGCCTCTCCGGCAAAAAATACAAGTTCTGTTGCCTCAACGGCAGCTCAAACACATGGTCACAGTCAGACTAAATGTAGGAAACAACTGTTTCTCCAAAAACGGGATATCATTGTTCACAGCTTTGCTGCTTCAATATTCGTCAAGAGGTTGTATCTATGAAAAAACTCGCTCTAGTTTTCTGTCTGTTACTCATGCCCACGATGGCTTCCGCCCAAGTGCTTTACGGCAGCTTGGTTGGTAACGTAACAGACCAATCCGGCGCCCCGATTCCCAACGTAAAAGTGGAAGCGCTCAACACAAGTAATGGTCAGCTAAAGACCTCCAACACCGATGGTCGCGGCGCATATCTGTTCAACGATTTGCAAACCGGAACGTACAAAGTTACTCTCTCCGCTCCTGCGTTCGGCAAAATGCAGCAGGACAACATGCGCATCAACGCCAATACAACCGTCCGTTTCGATGCCTCAATGAACGTCGCATCGGTCAACGAAAGCGTAACCGTAATGGGCACCGGCTCGGTCCTGAAAACCGACAAAGCCGACGTCAGTGCTCAGCTTTCCCGCCAACAGGTGACCGATCTCCCCGTGGGCGCCGGACGTAATTTCCAAAATCTTTATAAGACCATTCCCGGCTTCAGCCCGCCTGCCGAAGCTCATTCCGACGCCGGCAACCCGCAACGCTCAATGGTTTCCAACGTCAATGGCGTGTCCTTTTCCAACAGCAACACAAAGTTGGATGGCGCAGTAATTAGCTACCCCTGGCTGCCTCACATCACCGCCTACATTCCCCCCGCCGAAGCAATTGAAACCGTGAACATCGTCACCAATAGCTACGACGCCGAACAAGGCATGGCCGGTGGCGCCGTTGTCAACGTTCAAATCAAAAGCGGAACCAACGATTTTCACGGCAGTGGCCACTGGTTCCATACCAATAGCAAACTCAAAACCCGCCCCTACTTCTTCCTGGAAAATCGCCTTCCCAAGAACATCTTCAATCAGTGGGGTGGTACTTTCGGTGGACCCATCAAGAAGAACAAGTTGTTCTTTTTCGCCAATTGGGAACGAACCACGCGCCGCCAGTATGCCTCAGCATTCCGCACCGTCGCCTCTGACCTGTTAAAGGGTGGAGACTTCAGCGCCACCGGCGTCAACATCTTCGACCCCACAACCGGCAATGTCAACGGAACTGCTCGCCTGCAATTCCCCGGCAACCGCGTCCCCCTTGCCCGCTTTGATCCCGCATCGCGTACCATGCTCGGTCTGACACCAGCCCCCAATGTTCCTGGCGCTGCAACAAACAATTACTTCGCAACCGGCACCTACTCTTTCAATCGCGATAATGCCGATTTCAAAGTGAATTACAACCCCAGCGACCGTTCCAGCATGTTTGTCCGCTACAGCTATTCACCCAGCGACATCTTCGATCCCCCAAGCCTTGGTGCCGCAGGCGGCGATGCTTTGGCTGGTGGGCAACCCGGAACCGCACCCGGCCTGATTCAAACCGCCTCCATCGGTGGAACTTACACCATCAATTCGCGGCTTCTGTTTGACGGCAACGTCGGCTTCACACGCCAGCGCCTCGGCGCCCAGAATGTGGACATCGACAAAAACTATGGACTAGACGATTTGAAAATCCCCGGCACAAATGGCGCTGATCGCCTGCAGGGCGGATATCCGCGCTTCAACATTTCCGGCTTTTCAGCGCTCGGAAACCCGAACGTTTCAAACCCCTTCTTATTCCGCGATCACCAATACACCGTCTCTTTGAATCTCGGTTACGTGCGCGGCGCACACTCCTTCCGATTTGGTTATGACTATCAGTACCTCACCATTAATCACTTCCAGCCGCAGGCAGCATTCGGGCCGCGCGGTGGCTTCAACTTTACTGGTGGTTTGACTGCACTCAATGGCGGAGTCGCTCCCAATCTGTACAACGGCTTGGCCGATTTCACCTTGGGTCTGGCCCAGGCACTCGGCAAGGATGTGCAGTATCTTAACCCCGCCACAGTGCGCATGCCGTCACACGGCTTCTATGCTCGCGACCAATGGCAGGTTACTCGTAAGTTGACCCTCAACTATGGTATTCGCTTCGAAATCTACCCGTTTGGCAAGCGCGATCACACCGGCTTCGGCCGTTATGACGTAGCTACCGATAGAGTGATCATCGGCGGCCTTGGCTCCAATCCTGAAAACAGCGGTGTTGATGTCGGCCACGGCCAATTCGCCCCACGCTTTGGCGCAGCTTATCGCTTGAATGAAAAAACAGTGATTCGCGCAGGCTTTGGTATCAGCATTGATCCAAATAATTTCCGTCAAATGCGCGACGCTTACCCGGCAACCATCTCCTCGCAATTCTCAGGTGCCAGCACTTTCCAGTCAGCTGGATCGTTGCGCACCGGCGTCCCGATTGTGCAAGGTCCGGATCTAACCTCAGCAACTCTCATCCTTCCCCCGGCTCTACAAACCACCACCTACCCCACGAAAATTGATCGCGGTTACATTCGCAGCTACAACCTGACGGTTCAACGCGATCTTGTTTCCGGCATCAATGTGCAAGCCGGTTATGTCGCTACCCAATCGGTCCGTCAATTTAGCAATTTAAATCTCAATTGGTCGCCTCCCGGCGGTGGAAATATTGGCCGCCAACTTTATGGAACTGTGGGCCGCATTGGAACCATCAACTTCTACACGCCGTTCAAAGATTCGCAATATAATTCGCTGCAAACGCAAATCGTGAAGCGCTTCGCCGGCACCGGCTCAAACATTGGTGTCGCCTACACCTGGTCCAAGGCCATCAACTACGCTGACAACAGCGAAAGCGGATTGACTTGGAATATGACGTCAATCCACGAACGCAATCGCGCACTTGCCGGCTACGACCGTCCGCATAATCTTGCAATCTACGGCAACTATGAACTGCCCTTGGGTCACGGAAAGAAGTATGCAACATCCGGCGTGGCAAACATGCTCTTTGGTGGTTGGCAGTTGAACGGTGTGTACACCGCGCAAAGTGGCACGCCATTCAATGTCTCTTCCAGCAACGCTTCGCTGAACTCGCAAGGCAATTCGCAAACAGCAGATCAGGTGAAATCCACCGTGATCAAGTCATATGCAATTGGGCGCGGTGCCAGTTGGTTCGATCCGACTGCTTTTGTACCAGTAACTGAAGTTCGCTTCG
>JBBRJC010000388.1:0-4750 GCA_038220135.1 Bryobacterales bacterium
AACGCTCCAACCAAGGATCGGGATCATCACCCAATTGCTCAATCAGCAAGCATGATGCACCCACTGGAATCCCTTCAAAACGGGCGCGCAGCAGATCGACGGAATGCGCATCCAAATACTCGAGCATCCTCAAACCTTCCACACCACGCCAGGCTTCCACCGCATCAAGCGCCTTGTCATCGTTGGGGAAAAAGATCACGCCCGTGAATAGCTCCGCCGGCAACGGCAACAGGCGCAGTTCGGCTTCGGTGACCACGCAAAGTGTACCTTCCGATCCGACGATCAGATCGATCCAGTCCATCCCACCAAGCAATGGGTATCCAGCCTGATGCTTCGTCGTACGGGGCAGCGTCACATCGGCAACAGGAAAATCGATGGCTTCGCCCCTATGAAATGTCCGTGCCTCGCCGCTAGAGAACACAACGCTAAGCGCCTGCACATGGCGACGCGTTGAGCCATACATAAATGACCGTGAACCACTGGCATTATTGGCGATGATGCCGCCAATCGAGGCCCAATGTTCGGTTGGATCAGGCGCAAAAAACTGCCCCGATTTACGCGCCGCTTCCTGCAAATCTTTCAGGCTCACCCCGGCCCCAACAATTGCTTTGCCGGGCTCAATCGAAATGCGTTGAAAGTTTTTCAGGGAAACGGACCAACCGCTTTCGGCGATCGCCCCACCTGTTACCCCCGTTAGAGAACCGGCAAAAGTAACGGGCCTGCGCTGCGCGGTTGCATCGCACAGCACAGCTTGTAACTCAGCTTCCGTGGTTGGCGCAAATTCGCGCTCGGGCTCTCCACGCCATCCACTGGCATCTTCCATCATCGACATCAGACCTCTAGAATCACTGGCATGATCAAAGGCCGCCGCGATGTTTGCTTGGTAAGAAAACGCTTCAGATCGGCACGAATCTTTTCCTGAATTACACCAGGATCGGATCGCTCCTCACTGCTCGAAGTATCAAGCGTCCGCACAACAATTGCGCGCGCTGCGTCGATCACTTCTTTGTTGGTGTCTGACAGGAAGCCACGGCTGATAATCTCCGGCAGGCCTTCGCATTTTCCGGTCTGCTTATTGATCGCCACAATCGGAATCACGAAGCCATCTTCAGACATGTGGCGCCGGTCGCGAATCACCATATCTTCAACCACTTCGTCGATCGATCCAGAGTCGATACAAACGCGGCCCACCGTCACACGTTCACCGCGCCGCGCACCAAGTTCGTCGAAAATAACCGTATCGCCAGTATCCAGCACGAACGTATTCTGCAAGCCTGCGCTACGCAGATGTTCCGCCATTTTTGCGTGCTTTGAAAGCTGCCGGTATTCACCGTGGATCGGAATAAAGTACTTCGGACGGACCAGATTCAGAATCAAGTTCAGCTCTTCTGCCGAACCGTGACCCGATACATGGACCGGCGGATTCATCGAACCGTAAATGATGTCAGCCCCGCGCCGGGCGACGTGGTTAATCATGCGGTAGATGCCCTTTTCATTGCCCGGAATAATGCGCGCACTCAGCACAACCGTGTCGCCCTTTTCAAGCTTCATGTTCTTGTGGTTGTCCACCGCAACACGGCTCAGCGCACTCATCGGTTCTCCCTGCGTACCACTCACCACAACCACCGTCTGGCTGGGTGCGTTGTTCATGATGTCTTGCGGACGCAATAAAATGCCGGTGGGAATGTGCAGCAAACCCAAGTCGTGAGAAATCTCAGTAACCGAATTCATGCTGCGCCCAAGGAACGCAACCTTCTTGCCCTGCTCGTAGGCAAGATCAAGAATCATTTGCAAACGATGAATGGACGACGAGAAGCAGGAAATAATCACGCGCCGTTCCGCACGGATCATGATGTCTTCCAGACGCGGCCGCACCGCCCGTTCACTCTCTGTATAGCCGGGCCGATCCACATTAGTAGAGTCGGACATCAGCAGCAGAACGCCACGCTTTCCGTACTCGGCGAAGGTATGCAGATCGAAAAGCTGATTGTCAGTTGGTGTTGGATCAACCTTGAAATCGCCAGTGTGCATCACAACCCCCAGAGGCGTTTCAATGGCCAGCGCCACCGATGCCACAATGGAGTGCGTCACCCGAATGAATTCCACCTTGAATGGACCAAGCACGATTTTGTCGCCAGCAGCAACAATGCGCAGATCCACTTTCGATGCCATCTCATGTTCGTCAAGGCGCCGTTCCACAAGGGCCAGCGTGAATTCGGTTCCATAGATGGGAACATTCACGTCAGCCATCAGGAACGGGATTGCCCCGATGTGATCTTCGTGACCGTGCGTAAGCAGCAGGGCCCGCACCTTGTCTTTGTTGTCGGCAAGGTATGTGAAATCGGGGGTGACGATATCAACCCCCATCAATTCGGCGTCGGGGAATGTCATCCCGGCGTCAATCACGATAATGTCATCGTTGTAGCGAAGGGCCATGGAGTTCATTCCGAACTCGCCCAACCCGCCTAGTGGTATAACTTGTAGCTTGCCTGACGGCATAATTTTTGTAATCAACAGCGTATCACTTAATGGACCATCCGGCTCTTACGATTCATATAATCCATAAGCAGATATTGTCCCAGCGTTTGCGCTGTAGTGAAGTACGCTTTTCCTTTGCAAATTTCGGTCACCTGTTGCACAAAGCGCACCAGGCTATAATCGCTGGCCAACATAAACGTATTTATGAGGATCCCTTGCCGCTTACAGCGGTTCACTTCCTCAAGCGTTCGGCTGATGACCAGCGGGTCCATACCGAACGGATTTTTGTAGATTTGCCCATCGTCCAGAGTTAGAGCTGAAGGCTTGCCGTCGGTGATCATAATGATCTGCCGCATGTCCTTCTTCTCCTGGGCCAACAGGCGTTGCGCGAGCATCAAACCAGCTCGTGTGTTTGTGTAATACGGCCCAACTTGTACTTGGGCCAGTTCAGACAGACGGACTTCCTCCGCCGAATCATGGAAGAGAACGAAGCGTAACGAATCGCCCGGGTATTGCGTTTTCAGCAAATGGGCCAGCGCTAAAGCAACGCGCTTGGCAGGCGTGAAACGATCTTCGCCATACAAAATCATAGAGTGGCTGCAGTCCAGCATAACCACCGTTGCACAGGAGCTTTGATACTCAGATTGATGCACATGCAAATCTTCGTATTCAATCTCCAACTTGGCCTTTGCGCCATCGCGGCGCATGGCGGAAAACAGCGTCTCGCTTACATCCAGGTTCAAGGTATCGCCAAACTCATAGCGCTTGGATGAACCGCTGGAATCAACGCCTGTCGCCATTTCGCGCGTGTCATGCGCGCCGAAACTGGATTTGCCAACTGCACCTAATAAATCCTTGAACGTTTTGAACCCGAGAAAATCAACAGCTTTGCCGGAAACCTCAATCGTGGTATTCGCCTCATCCCGAGTGCCTTCGCCCTGCTCACCGGGAGGTTCAGAAAGTTGAATGTACCCTTCGTCCACCAGCTTCTGCACCAGCTTTTCCAGAAGCTCCGAAATCTGCTGTTCATCCATCGCCGCCAGCTTTTCGGCGATTTCACGGGCCTTTTCTTTGTCTGGCCACTCGCCCGCTTCCAGCGCACGGCGGATTGCGTTCTTCAAATCCTGCAGCGTATTTTCAAAGCCGGGATAAGTTTGGCTGGCAAAGCCACTGTCCAGAAACGTGTCGGCCAATGCGGCAAGCAGATCCTCGGCGGTCAACCCGAGGTCGTCACCTTGATACTTTTCGTATGTAATCCACTTCACTGGAACTATCCTCGTTTACTGAAACTGCTGCCGCCGGCCGCCGCCACCGGAAAGATCATCATCCGGCTCGCTATTGCGTTCGCGCCGTTTTTTCTGCTCCACCATGAAGCCAGATTCTTCGTTACGGCTAATGCGCCGATGCGCATACAAACCTTCCAAAACAAACTCGGCTGCAGAGGCGCGCAACCCATCGGAACAATTCTCACCCAAACCAAGCGGCCGTAATTTTTCCATCAACCCATTTACTGTTTGTAATTGATGCACCATTTCAAGCGACGGCGTCATAGCATCCAGCTTCAAAGTGCCACCCACTTCAAACCACTTCACGATGGAGGTGACATTGACGCCTTCGAAACGACGCGAATAGATACGCGCCACAGCACCACGAATCATTTCATGCGCCATAGCATCGCCACCCTTCAACTCGCCCTCATACTCCAACTCAATTTTGCCTGTGATGGCCGGTAGCGCCGCGTAAAAATCACTCAAGCGCGGAACGGCTTCGCTTTCACCCTGCATCAGCGCCCGCCGCTCCGCACTGGACAGCACGTTTTCCAACAGCGAAATGGGAAGGCGTTGGGAAACACCGCTGCGCTTATCAATGCGCTTATCATCGCGCGCCACGAAGGCGATCATTTCTGCAACTTCGCGAATATATATTGGCACTTCCAGCGCAATGGGCGACTCGCGTTTCAGCCACGCTTCCTGCGCCGTGATCGCCATGCCTTCTTCCAAAGTCTCTGGATAATGCGTGCGAATCTCACTGCCAATGCGATCCTTCAAAGGCGTAATGATTTTGCCACGCGCCGTATAATCTTCAGGATTGGCCGTAAACACCATCAGCAGATCAAGCGGCAAGCGCACGGGGAAGCCCTTAATCTGCACATCGCCTTCCTGCAGAATATTGAACAAACCCACCTGAATTTTACCGGCCAAATCGGGCAGTTCATTGATCGCGAAAATGCCGCGATTGGCACGCGGCACCAGGCCGTAATGCATCACCAGTT
>JBBRJC010000389.1:0-4748 GCA_038220135.1 Bryobacterales bacterium
AAAGGCGCTTGCTGCTGCCAATCAAGTGATCGTCGTCACACACCAGGCACAGGTTGCGGGGTTTGCCGACCATCATTATCGAGTCGAGAAGCAGACGGTGAAAGGCCGCACGGTGGCTGGGCTTGAAGAGCTTTCGGCCGAGGAACGCACTCGCGAAATTGGACGCATGTTGAGTGGCCAGCGGCTAACGCCCGAAGCACTGAAACATGCCGAGCAATTAATCCGCACCAGTGCAGGGTAGGGATGAAACCTGAGCGTATTTTGAGGCATCCTGTAATCATGAAATATCTTCTAATTGCAACTCTCACACTCACTGCAGTTACGGCTCAAACCCCTCATGAAAAAAGACTCGAAGAAGCAGCGTTGGTTCTTCAAGAAGTTATGGATACTCCGGACAAGGCCATTCCGCAGGATCTTCTGAACAAGGCGGAATGTATAGTAGTTGTGCCAGGACTCAAGAAAGGTGCATTCATCATTGGCGGCAAATTCGGGCGTGGATTCTTCTCGTGCCGCAAGTCAGATAAAATTGGCTGGACAGCGCCCGCCGGTATCAAGGTGGAAGGCGGCTCGGTTGGTTTTCAAATCGGCGGATCAGAAACCGATGTCATCATGATTGTCCAGAACGAACGCGGAGCGCAGCGTCTGCTGGAATCGAAATTTACCTTGGGTGGTGACGCGCAGGCGGCGGCAGGACCGGTTGGCCGCGCGGCTTCTGCGGATACTGACGTTACAATGCGCGCGGAAATCCTCACCTATTCCCGGTCTCGCGGCTTGTTTGCCGGCATCTCTTTGCAGGGCGCAACGCTGCGGGGTGATGAAGAGGCCAATAAGTCTTTGTACGGCAAGACAATTTCCGCAAAGGACATTGTGAACAGCGCCGAGCCCCCGGCCAAAGCTGAAAAACTGTTGGCCACTTTGAACAAGTATTCCAGTAGGAAGTAGCACTATTTATGAGCATCACTCGCCGAGCCTTAATTGCAGGAATAGGTTCGGCGGGTTTGCCGATTCTAGCGGCAGAATATCCCGACATTCGTTCTGTCTCTCCAGACCTAACCACACCAGCAGTAACTGACGAAGCAGCCGCAGCCGGTCGGCGCGTGCGCCAATCAATACCAGACTATGAAGGGACAGGTGTGTATCATGCGCTCTACTTGCCTCCAGAGTGGTCTTCGTCGCGCAGCTATCCTGTAATTGTTGAATATGCGGGCAACGGAGGCTATCGCAATCAGTTTGGCGATGTGTCAGAAGGCACAGTAGATGGCTCGAATTTAGGTTACGGCATTTCCGGTGGAGTGGGTTTTATATGGCTTTGCCTGCCCTATGTAAACCTGGCTGCAAAGCAAAACCAAACGCTGTGGTGGGGCGATGCCGAAGCCACGGCCTCTTACGCCAAGCAAGCAGTGAAGCTGATATGTGACCGCTATGCAGGCGACCCGCAACGCATTGTTTTGGCCGGTTTTTCGCGCGGAGCTATTGCCTGCAACTACATCGGCCTGCGCGACGATTCGATCGCAAAACTATGGCGGGCGTTTATCCTCTACAGTCACTATGACGGTGTAAGGGAGACTTGGCCTTATGCGGATGCGGACCGCGTATCTGCCGGGAAACGGTTAAGCCGCTTGAAAGGGCGTCCGCAATTTATTATTCACGAAAACTCCGTTGAAGATACACGAAAATATTTGAATGGAACGGGAATTGAAGCACTTTACACCTTTCGCACGCTGGAATTTCGCAATCACAATGACGCTTGGACGCTGCGCGATATTCCAGAACGGCGCGAAGTGCGGGAGTGGTTGAAACGGGTGTTGCGGTAGGATCAGGCTGACTGAACTTTGAAATCGTACAGCGAAACTTCAGGCATTGGAAAGTCTTTCACGTTCTCAGTTACCAGAACACATCTATTTTCGATGGCAACGGCTGCGATCATCACATCGGGCAACGAAAGATTGTGTCCTTTCCTTATCCATTGCCTTTTTAAGAGACCTGCCAGTTCCGCCGCTCTGGGTGTTATAGGTAGGAAACTCAAACTTTCCATTAAGGCACGCGTTCTGGGCTCTTCAATTGGTTTCATCCCGCAGTAGATCTCAGTGATTGTAATTGGACAGGACGCCAACACATGGTCGGCGTCCAGAAGCATCTCCAACAAATGAGCGTACATCGGATTTCCACGCAGAACGTGGATGATGATGTTGGTGTCCAGAAGATGACGCATCTACTTTCCGGCCACTTGTTCCCTATACCGAACTTCGCTTTCCTGCCGCGAATCTCTGACGTATGCGGCTACACCATTTTCGAGTTCAGGATGTTCTTCCGTAGTCCATGCGCCGATGGCATTCTTGAGGGCTACGCGTTGCCGCAAACGCACCAATTCTTTGGTGGCTGCGTCGGTCAAAAACTGACTGCGGCCGCGCTTGCCAACCAGTGTATCGATTTCAGTCGCAATTTCAATAGGAATGATAACGTGGGTTCGAGTGTTCATAATAACGTCCAGGAGATGTTAAATCCCACTAGTAGATTAACATGGAGTGGGAGTTTATGCAAGAAAATTTATACCAAGTCGGGAACCACATACGGCGCACGGTACTCCCGCGTCAACATCTTATTTGCATCCGCATCTTTAAACCGCCATGTATCGGGATTGAATTCCAGCTTTCGCCCCAGTCGATAACTAATATTTGCCAAATGGCAAAGAGCTGCCGAAGTGACACCAATCTCAACTTCAGCATTTAGATTCTTATAGTTACGACTCTTAACGCAGTCCAGGAAGTTTTTCATGTGTTCGCCGCCGTCAGAACTCTTTGCGGCTTTTTCATCCATAAACTTCTCGCCTTTTTCGCCTTTGTACACGGTAAACCCTGCGCCATCCACTGCCATCCAACCCTCGCTGCCGTAAAACAGGTCACCGATCGTATGCGCCCCACGCTTAGGCACCCCGCCTTCCTCACCCGTCAACAAGCCACGGACTTCAAATTCAATCTGCTTGCCGTCGCCATAGTCAAAACTGGCGTGTTGCGTGTTCGGCGTCTCCTGATCGTCGTCATAAACAAACTTGCCGCCTGTCGACACCACAGATTTAGGCAGCTTCAGCCCACCCATACCCCAACGCGCTACATCCATTTCATGAACGCCCTGATTCCCCAAATCGCCGTTGCCGGTGTCCCAGAACCAGTGCCAGTTGTACTTGAAACGGCTCTCGGTAAAGCGGCGCATCGGTGCCGGTCCAAGAAACATATCCCAATCGATCCCGGCAGGTGTGTCGATTTCCGGCTTCTTCCCAATCGACGGCCTGCGCTTATAACAAAGCCCCTTCGACGCATACAACTTACCGATCACGCCATCCTGCAACAACTGCATCGCCTTGATTTTGTGCGGCATAGAACGGCTTTGCGAGCCGACCTGCACCATACGTTTATACTTACGTGCGGCCTCAATCATCTTCTGGCCTTCCCAGATATTGTGGCTGGCTGGCTTTTCCACATAAATGTCTTTGCCCGCCTGGCATCCCCAAATACAACCCAGCGCGTGCCAGTGATTGGGAGTAGCCATTGAAACAGCATCTATGGACTTATCGGCAAACGCTTCGCGCATATCACGATAAGTTACTGGCTGTTTCCCGCCTTCGCGGACTACTTTTGCCGCGCCAACTTCACGTGCAGCCTGATTGACATCTACCAGCGCTACGATATTGGCATCTGCCTTCAGCTTGCCGTATTCGCCCATGTGCGCAGTGCCGCGCCCGCCCAGGCCGACGATGGCTAAATTAATACGTTCATTCGCTCCCAGAATGCGCGAACTGCCAATAGACAGGGCCGCAGACGTCATTGCGAAAAACTTTCTTCGAGTGGATTCCATAACAGAAACTCCTTGTTACCACATGTTGTAAAAACCGTCTTGCTCGGCGATATAGATGGGTGTTTCAAACAAGCCGGAAAGCTTCGACGGTTGAAGCATCTCCTGCTTGCTGCCATCACCAAATACTTTTCCATTACGAAGCAAAATCACACGCCCAATCTCGGGCAGAATGTCCGGCAAATGGTGTGTCACCAGAATAAGGTTCGTACCCTGTGCCACCACTTTACGCAGAATGTCGCGCAGTTCGTGGCAACCCTTGATATCCAGCGAATTCGTTGGTTCATCCAGCACGATAGAGCGTGGTTGATGGATCAGCGCACGGCCAATCATAAATCGACGGCTTTCCCCAGACGACATTTGATTAATCTGCCGGTCAGCCAGATGTTCAATTTCCAAAAGCTTAATCACTTCCGCAGTACGTTCCAGCATTTCCTGGGTCACCACATGGTTGGGCCAAATACCGATGCTGGAAAAAAAGCCGCTGGTAATAATCTCGTGCCCTGGATAATCCCAGCGCGTACACATCGCCAGCATGTCGTTGGTGACAATGCCCAGATGCGCACGCAGATCGAAAACATTCCAGGTCTCTTTACCCATAATTTTCACAAAGCCCGGCTCGGGCATTGGAAACGGATACACTTCACGAGTAATGGCCTTGATAAAGGTGGATTTCCCACAGCCATTCGGTCCCAGAATAGCTACACTTTCGTCGGCACCGATTGCCAGATTCAGTTTGTCCAGTGCGACAACACCCTCGCGCTTTACGGTTACATTGCTGCATTCAATCAGATAGTTCATTATTCGCGGTTGAGCTCCTTTACGCGGAAAAACGGCTTCGCCTTTTCGTCTGGATCCATCATAAATTGTTGCGAAGTCTTGCTGGCATCATAGTCACG
>JBBRJC010000390.1:0-4741 GCA_038220135.1 Bryobacterales bacterium
AGGATCGTCGCAGGTGAAATTCGCACCTCCTTGCCAAGGATGATCGTACCCGTGCGTTCGTTCATCACAACACGAGCCTTGCGGTCGGCCTCCACGGTCAGGTTTTCCATTTCGGAAATGAATTCAACCGGTTTAGCGGAATATAACCCTGGCGTATCAACAACGATGGTTGCCGCATTCTCTGCCTTCGCAAGCGGTACTCCGTCTTTCGAGAATCTCTTGTTGATCACCTCGGCTACGCGCGCTGCTGTTGTGAAATCGGCCTGTCTGAGTTGCCACCGAATGCGTGATGTCGTATTTGCAGTTGGTGCACTTCGTTCAACAATTGCGCCATTGGGAATACGTCCAACCGTGGGATGATTGACGGTTTGCGAATTGCCTCCGCGTCCGGCAACAAAACCACCAGTAACCACAGCACCCTGAGCGACCACATACACCTGCCCGTCCGCACCTTTCAGCGGAGTCATCAACAACTGGCCGCCTTGCAGGTTACCTGCATCCCCGAGCGTCGATGCCGTTACGTCAATACGGGTTCCAGGTTGCGCATAGGCAGGTAGGGTGGCAGTGACGATTACCGCCGCAACGTTTTTCACCTGCAGCGCCGTGGGATTAACCGTGATTCCCATTTTTTCAAGTAGATTTGTCACACTCTGAGCCGAAAATACGGTCTGCCGTTTGTCTCCTGTACCCGCTAAGCCAACCACCAGTCCATAACCGATCAATTGGTTTTCGCGAACTCCCTCAAGCGAGGCGATTTCCTTTAGCCGGGATCCTTGCGCGGAACAAATCGAGCCGTTCAACACCAAAATTAATATCGGCCAAGTTAGGATGCGCATAGCTAAAAAGGGAGCAGCCCCATGAGTAACCGATACAGAATGAATGGCCTCCGCACGGCATCGTTCACCACGCCCTTCCCATTGATTCGGATTTCAAGCATGCCCAATCGATCAGAACTGATTTGATTGGTGGCAGCCAGATCCGATGGGCGAATGATCCCGCGGATTTCAATCATTTGCCGTTCGGAGTTCACCCAAACATCCTTCACCCCCCTTAGCGCCATGTTTCCGTTAGGTAGGACGTGGGTCACCGTAGTGGTTAGGTTTGTAGAAAACGATGTCGAACGGCTGGTTGCTCCTTGCCCTTGTAATTTAGAATCACCAGTCATTCCTGCAAGATTCGCCAGGGGACTGGTGGCCGCCACCGGCCCGAACAATGTGTTGATTCCCTGTTTGCTGCTGCTTTTGCGCGATGTGTTGGTTGCCCCTTGGGAAACAGCTGAAGCCTTGTCACTCACCAAAACCGTGATCAGATCACCAACACCATTGCCTCGCTGGTCGCGGGTGAGGTCACCTAACCGGCCACCTGCATGGTATGCGGACCCTGGAGTGGGCGCAACATCGGAAGACTGATTTGGAACAGCTCCCATTTGCTTCAAATACTCATCAAAAGCAGACGTGCGGTCGCTATTGAATAACTTTTTTAATGGATTTCCCGACCCATCTTTAGCAAGCAACGCAATGTGAGTTAGTGCAATCATCAATAGGCACTTCAGTTTTGTGAATTTCAATCTAGATCTCCTTGAGCAATCGGGGCAACAGTCTCAGCTCGCGCTGGACCGGTCACAACAGCGGCAAAATTCTTTTTAGTGGACGGGTTTCTAACAATCACCCGATCCCCTTTCTTCCCACCGGTTACTGCAAGCGCCTGCGTCACCAGCACTAAATCGCCGGATCGTACCTGTAGTTCTACCGTTTCGCCGGATTCCACATCTCGCGACGGGCGCAAAGTTTCAAGCGTAATGATTTCGCCTTCGCGGATCGCGCGTCGTGCGATCTTCCCGGCAGGATCTATTCCCACCTTGTGATGGCCCGGTCTCCAGGCAACTCGACGGTGGGTCTGCAGAAACCCATTTGGACCAATCTTTTCCCCAAAGGCAAAATGCTGCCTCGCAATCGGAACAGCTTCCATCAACTCGAGGCGAAGTTCGACCTTGAAAGGGATGCTCTGCCCCTCGGCGGTTTGTATCGAGCCGCGCCACCTGTAGAGGCTACATGGTCCCGCAGCGCAGGCCGACATTAACCCCGCTTGGCCCAAGGTCAATTTGCCGACGGGTACCTTTTTCGGATAAAAGTCAACAATTGATACTTCTACCGGAATCTCATCTCGCATGATCGCGAGCGCCTGTTCCACTGCGGTCGCAACACGGGATTGTTCCATCACCTCGGTGGCTTGCTCAATACAGAACTCGCGCGCCACTTCTAGCGGTCCAACGCCGTGCTGCTGCGCCATTCGAACCAGATCCCGATTCGACACAACACGCTTACTTCCCGGCCAAGGAGCAGTGAGGAGGTGTGTTTCAGGGCCAAGGTTTCTGAACTCGGCTATTGACCCTGCCAAGTCCCCGGCCGTAACCCAGCGTCCTTGTACCTCAAGGCAGCCAGCGCCGAAGCCCATTTGCGCAGCTAGAATGATAAACAAAATTCTTAGCAAAACAGCTCCTTATCGCGTCATATTATTGACTTGTCCGTACATCTCATCGGCAGCCTTAACTACCCGTGAATTGGCTTCATATGCTCGCTGACTCATGATCAGATTGATAAACTCCACCACGGTGCTAACGTTGGATTGCTCGGTATACCCCTGCAGCAACGCCCCCATGCCTTCTTGCCCACCCGGGTTTCCCAGTGTTGGATCACCAGAGGCATCGGTCGGCGAGAACAAATTCTTTCCAATACTATTGAGACCCGCCGGATTGGTGAAATTGGCAAGCTGAATTTGTCCGGCAAGTTGAGATGCTGTCTGACCCACCTGACTGTAGCTCACCGTGCCGTCGGCCCCAATCGTAAGCGACTGCGCCTCTGCGGGAATCGTTATCTGTGGTTCCAGAGGATACCCGTCGCTGGTGACGATGACGCCGTCCCGATTCAATTGAAACGAGCCGGCCCTCGTATAGGCAAGGTCGCCGTTGGGCTTACGGATCTGAAAGAAGCCCTTACCTTCGATAACCATATCCAGAGGATTATCTGTTTGCTGGAAACTCCCCTGCGTGAAAATCGTCTCGTTCGCAACTGGGCGCACGCCAAGCCCAACCTGGAGCCCAACCGGCAATACTGTCTCCGCACCACCAGCACCGCCGGGTTGCACCGTGCTTTGGTACATTAAATCCTGAAATTGCGTCCGTCGCATCTTAAATCCAACAGTGCTCGCATTGGCTAAATTGTGGGCAATGGTGTCAACATTTAACTGTTGGGCAGCCATACCGCTGCCGGCGCTATACAGTGCTCGTATCAAATTGATTCTCCCTTAGCTTGAAACGCGGCCGACTTCTTCCACTGACTTACGGTTCATTTCCGTCGACAAGGTCACTGCGCGTTGCAATGTTTCAAATTGCCGCATGATGTTCACAAGACGCACAGCCGAATGGGCAGGCGAGGTATTGGAACTTTCAAGGAATCCTTGACGGATTTCGGTACCATTCACCGGGTTTGGCGGCGAGCTCCAACGAAAGTAACTGTTACCAACCTTGGATATGTCATCCGCATTCACAGAATCGAACAACCCCAACTGTCCGACAGTTTGTCCTTGTTGACTGATCTCTCCGCGGGCAGTAATCTCAAATGCCTGTGCAGGGTCGATTTTCAATGGTTTGCCATCTTTACCCAGAACGGAATACCCCTCCTGGGTGATAAGGCTGCCGTTTGGCTTTAATTGCAAATTACCATTGCGGGTAAATAGTTTGCCTTGCGCCCCATCCACAGCGAGAAAGCCTTTTCCCTCAATGGCAACATCCAGGCTTCGATCCGTCTTTTGCACTGCGCCCTGGGAGAAATCAATCCATTGGCGTGCAATATCAGGAACCACATTTGGACTGTTCAGGTCAAAAGCAGGATCCGCATAAGCGCTGTCACTAATATAAGACCGATAGCGCTCTTGATCCCCTTTGTAACCTGCGGTATTGTTGTTGGCCAAGTTATTAGCCAATATATCCAGCGATTCGATTCGTGACCGAATTCCTCCGGCAGCAGCTGTAAGTAGTGGATCCATCGTTACTCCATGAAATCTTAAGCAATTGAATTGCCAGAAGCTAAGTCACGTATTGGCCGCAAACTCAAGGGTAAGTCGAATCTCTTTTTGAAACGAACGTTCCAACTCGGCCAAGAAAATGCCGTTTTGAAACGTATCCGCCAAATATTTGGCACAAAGCAATAGTCAAAAGCATGAATTCATTCAGGATTCGACTTTGGCAAACCGAATGCAATGAACTAATCGACATGACTGGCGCACTTCAAGAAACTATTTCTACCGCACAACTTTTCCCGGGTCGTGACCGGCAGATATCAACAGCGCGACGGGGAGATGGTGGTAGGACTCACTTTCAGGATGTACTTAGTGACTCCGCCTCCAGGCAGGAGCCTTCGACTGCCAAGGCAAGACTAAGTACCCCAGGAGCAGTCTCAACGCCAAATAAGCAGAAGTTGACTACCGCCACTTACAGCCAATCAGCGCCTTCGCAACCCGATCAATTGAAAGTCGCATCATCAGCCGTCGAACACCGACCTACCGAGCAATTGAACGATGAAGGTTCAAAGAAGGCTGACGACCAGCAGACTGCGAAAGCAGAACCATTAATGGACGATGCAGCTGCGCACGCATCGGACCCGCTGAGTGTGCCTTTAGCCGCGGCACTTCCTGCGGTCCCAAGTGACAACGTCTTAGCGCAACTTACGCTTGCCAGCACTGA
>JBBRJC010000391.1:0-4737 GCA_038220135.1 Bryobacterales bacterium
TGGCCTTCGTTCGAATCTGGCCTTCGTGATTTTGACGCCGGGCGTGATTGGACCTGCGAATAATCCGCGCATCGGCGGTGGGCTGCTGGATGGACAAAGCGAGCAATTGGACGGGGCCGAATCGCAGAGCGAGCGGCGTAACGATCCGGCGATGAACGGCGTGAGTGTGGAGGGCATGGAAGAGTTCAAGGTACAGAGCTCTTCGTTTTCAGCCGAGTATGGCCGCACCTCCAATGGCGTGATTAATTGGGTAACGAAGTCTGGCACGAATCAAATTCATGGCAGCGGGTTCGTGTTCAACCGCAACGAAGTTTTTAATGCACGCGGATTCACGATTGCTCCATCGAAGCGGCCGATTGTGCGGCAGTGGAACCCGGGCGGAAGTTTGGGTGGCCCGATTTATATTCCGAAAGTGTTTGATGGCCGCAATAAGGCATTCTTCTTTTTCGCGTTCGAGCGGGCGTCGACGCGGAACGGGCAATCGACTGGTTTGGTGAACGCGCCGCTGGATGAATTTCGCAATGGGGACTTTCGGCGCAACATTGATTCCGCCGGCAGGACCATTCCTTTGTATGATCCGTTTGATGCCAATGGCAACGTGATTCCGAATTCCGTTGACCGTCCGCGGATGCAGTGCAATGGCGTGCTGGATGTGATTTGCCCCAACCGGATTGATGCTACGGCGAAGTTGTTAGTGGGGCTGCTGCCGCATCCAGACGACCCGACGAAGCTTACGGCCAACTACCGGTCGCGATCCTATTCCACTTCCCGTTCCATTTTGCCATCGATCAAGGGCGATTATGTTTTCAGTGAAAAACACAGAGCGAGTTATTTGTTCAGCCACTTTCTGAGCCCAGCCCGGCCGAGCATCAATCAGTTTGAGGGATTGCCGGGAAGCGGGTTTCCATCGGAATCGCTGACAGAATATCACCGCTTCAACGACGACTATGTGATCACCCCGAACCTGCTGAACCACTTCACCGTGGGCTACAACCATAGGCATGTGACCGAGGCGCCGAGTTATGTGAATACGTATCCGTCAAGCCTTGCCAATCAGATCTTTCTCAAAGGCAATCCCAATACTTTGATTCCTGGTGTGTCCACGGTTTATAGCGCAGGCGGCGCAGTTTGGGGCAACAGTGTCTATACCGAATCACGGCAGCGGACGACGAACTTAAAAGAACAATTAGCGTGGGTTCATGGGCGCCATAGTGTAAAGGTCGGCATGGAGTATTTGTCGGGCATTTACAGGCGAATCTCAAACAATAATACTTGGGGAGCGGTGAGCTTTAGTGGTGCTGGGACTGGCAATCAAAACGTGGCAAACAGTGGCAACGATTTTGCTTCGTTCCTGCTCGGGACGGCAAGTGGTGGAAGCTTCCGCTACCCTGACGATACGGCATTTCAGTGGCCTTACTACGCATGGTATGTACAGGACGATTTCAAGGTGACGCGAAAACTGACATTGAATATCGGGCTACGTTATGAAATTCCAACTCCGAAGAAAGAGCGCAACGGCCACAACAGTAACTTCTGTCCCACCTGCCCTGCCACAGCATTCGGCGGGATACCGGGCGCTATGGTTTTTGCCGGTGTTGGCGGGCAGCCTGACCGATTTGGCGAGACGAAGAAAGATGCGTTCGGCCCAAGGCTGGGTATTGCTTACCTGGTGAATACGAAGACCGTGATCCGATCGGGGGGCTCAATTTTCTATCAGCCTTCGCGTGAAGATGGGAATGCCGATAATGGTATTCAGGGCTTTGGTGGAACGTTTGGGGCCACTGGCAATTTCCTTTCCAACGGTATTTCATACCTTGTGAAGAATGGGCTTTCGGCCTTCTCTACGCAGATCAAGAATCTGTCGCCGCCGATTGGGAATCCGCAGGATTTGACGACGAACCTGTTTCAGCAGACTCCGTTTTTCTATAATCCGAAAGCAGGCCGTGCGCCCTATTTTGGCGACTGGCAGTTCACCATTGAACGAACGATGACGGCAAGTTCCGTGCTGCGCGTAACCTATCACGGCGTGGTTGGTGTGAAGATGCTTTCCAGGCAGCAGGCGCAGAATCAGTTGGATCCAAAGTATTGGGGAATCTATGGCAGCTTGCTGGGCAACACGATCAGTTCAGTGATCAATAACCCGGTGGTTGTTGCCGCTGGATTCAAATTGCCCTATCCAAGTTATCCAACGAATTTGCAGTTGCAACAGGCGCTGCGGCCATTTCCGCAATATTCCGGTGTTAGTAGCGACGCGGGCGGACAGAACGACGGGCATTCAACTTTTCATGCTCTTGAAGCCAGCTATGAGCACCGCTTTTCAAAGGGACTTTTTCTGTTGGCCTCTTACACGTTCGCGAAGTTGATTTCGACAACGAACGGTGAAGATGCCAATCGGACAAGCCTTGGCGCTGTTCAAAACCAATACAACAGGCGATTGGATAAAGCGGTTGCCAGCCAGGATACTCCACACAATTTGCGCGTCAGTTACATTTACGATTTGCCGATTGGGCATGGCAAGAAATTCCTTGGTCGAATGCCAGCATTTGCTGAGGCGGTGTTGGGTCAGTGGAAAATTTCCGCTCTGCATACCTACGTTTCCGGATCTCCGTTGGTTGTGACCTGCAACCAGAACCTTTTGGGAGCTGGTCAGAATCAGCGCTGCAATTTTGCTGCTGGTGTTTCCACCGGTCAGGTGCCTTTGATCAATCCGGCCTGGACGTGGAGCCACGACAACATTGGCACCAGTGCGCTGGGCAGGATTCCATATCTGAATCCGGCGGCGTTTGTACTGCCAGCGAATATGACTTATGGCGACGTGCCGAGGCAGATGTCTTATTTGCGTACACCCTGGAATGTGAATGAGGACCTGGCGATTTTGAAGAATTTTGCACTGCACGAAAAGGTTAGTCTGGAGATTCGTGCTTCTGCTTCCAACGCGTTCAACCGGGTGTTGTTTGGTGGACCGAATACATCGCAAAATAGTCCGGATTTTGGTCGAATCACAGGACAGGGAAATGGTCCGCGCAATGTTCAATTAGGAACTCGGATATCGTTCTGAGTTTTGGTTCACAGGAGAAAGATTGTCACGCACAATTTTGTTGTTTATCACGCTCGCGGCAGTGGCCGGATGGGGAGCTGCGGATTATTTCCCACCGCCGGATGCGCAGGGTGGTTGGCGTACCTTGCCGTCAAGCGGTGAGATTCGTAAAGTTGCAGGGCTTGATACCGAGCGGTTGGAACAGGCTTTTCGATATACGAAGCAGAGCAGCCAGCATGGTGGATTGGTTGTAGTGCGGCATGGGTATCTGGTGTATGAAAAATACTTCGGCAAGGGGCATCGTGAGGCGCATCCGGACATGGCGTCGATCGGCAAGGCATATGCGAGCATTGCCGTCGGCATTCTGCTGAATGAGAAGAAGGCGGAGATACCCCAGGGCCTGGATCAGAAGGTTTTTACGGAACGTTATCTGCCGTCAGCCTTTCCGCTGTCTGATCCGATGAAGGCGGAGATCCGTTTGGGCCATCTTCTTTCGATGAGTTCGGGAATGCGTGGTGAGGGAAATAATCCTGGAATTGTGCGTGGTGAAGCTACGAAACTTGAGCCGGTTGCGCGGCCTGCTGTTACGGGCCAGGACGAAATGGCAACGCAGGCGCCGATGTGGACAAAGCCTGGTGAGGGTTATTCTTATTCGTCGCAATCGACACATGTAGCCTCGATGGTGTTGCGGCAGTTGGCGGGCATGGAGTTGCAGCAGTATTTGGAGGAGAAGCTGGCGAAGCCGATGGGCTGGGGTTCATGGGGTTATGCGCTGCATCGCAATGGGGCGACGTTGCCGCACACGCCTGGCGGTGGAAGCATCGCTGTGCGAGCTACGGACGCGGCGCGATTCGCTTACCTGTTGTTGCATCAAGGGCGTTGGAATGGCAAGCAGTTGGTGCCTGCCGATTATATTGCGCGTTGTGCCAAGCCTTCTCCGTACAATCCGCATTCGCCGTTTAGCTTGATGTTTGAGGTGAATGAAGATGGGCATGTGATTGGTGCGCCGAAGGATGCGTTCTTTAAATCGGGGGCCGGTGGATCGGCGATTTATGTGGTGCCTTCGCTTGATATGGTGATTTACAAAATGTCGGCGAACGATGCGCAGTTGGCTCCGGAGTTGACTGGTTTGCCGGTGACCTATTCGCTGGATCATTCGCGAGACGCATGGAAGCCGCGGCCGCATACGCAGTTTGAAGATGGACCGATTGGCGGGGATGATGGAGTGCGGCGGTTGCTGGAGATGGTTGTGGCGGCGGTTGTTAAGTAGCGGTGGCGTTAGCCCGAAAATCAGACTAAGATATAGATATGGCCACGATAGTAAACATGCATGACGCCAAGAGCAGCCTTTCGCGATTGGTGAAACGAGCCGCAGCCGGGGAGCAAATCCTTATAGCTAATCATGGCAGTCCAATTGCGATGCTGTCGCGGATTCCAGACGACCACAAGAAATTATCTTGGGATATCTTCAAAGGAAAGATGAAAATGGCTGATGACTTCGACGCCCCGCTCGAAGAACTTCAGGATTACGTGTGAGTGAACGATTACTGCTAGATACTCACGTATTGATTTGGACACTTTCCGATAGCAGGAAAATTTCATTGCGCGCGAGGCGTGCAATGTCGAATCCAAAAGCTGTCTTATGCGTCAGCGTGATCAGTGTTTGGGAAATCGTGCTAAAGCATCAAGCGGGTAAATTG
>JBBRJC010000392.1:0-4720 GCA_038220135.1 Bryobacterales bacterium
TCCATTTCCACAGGGCCACGCACCAGCCAACGAAATAGTAGATACGCCACCGGATGCATGAAGCCCATCATCGCAAAGATTGCATTGTAGGAATAGTGCTGCACAATGTATCCGGTCAGGAAAGTAAACAGCGTGCCTCCCAGCCCATTCCCAAAGGCAACAATCCCAGCCACCGACCCAACCACATGCGTCGGATAAATATCATTCGTAATCGTCATGATGTTTGTCTTCCATGCCATGTGCGCAAACGTCACAATGCAAATCACTACCAGCGCCACTGTGTTCGACGTTGTATAAACGATCAACAAACTCAGCGGCATCATCAGTGCGAATGGCAGCATGCCAGCCGACCGGGCCGATAGCACCAGCCAACCACGCTTGATCAGAAAGCCCGACAATAGGCCTCCAAACACCGCGCCCGCATCGGCAGTAATGTACGGCAGCCACGCCAGCATGCCGATCTCGTCCATCGTGAATCCACGCTTATCCGCCAGATACTTCGGCAACCAGAAAAGATAAAACCACCAGACCGGATCGGAAAAGAAGCGGGCCGTCATCAAGCCCCAGGTCTGCCGAAATCGCAGCAGATCAAGCCACGGCACCTTCGGCGGTATAGCAGACGGCACAACATTGTCTTTAATCAGGGCTAGTTCTTCCGCTGTAATATTCGGATGATCCTGCGGCAATCGGTACAGCATCAACCACGCCGCAAGCCACACAAAACCCATCGCACCAGTCGCCACAAACGCCATTCGCCAGCCGTAATGCAGCATGATCCACACAACCAACGGCGGCGCAATCACGGCACCAACAGAAGCACCAGCATTGGAAAGCCCATTGACAAACGCCCGTTCCCTCGCCGGAAACCATTCCGATGTAGCCCGTGTCGCAGCCATGAAATTGCCAGGCTCGCCCAACCCCAACAACATCCGGAAAAAGCCCAACTGCGTGGCCGTCCGCGCAAAGGCATGCAGAATATTGCTGGCAGACCACCATGCAATAAACGTGGCCAATGCATTGCGCGTGCCCAACTTATCCACCAATACGCCCGACCCCAAATACATCAACGTATAAGCAATCAGAAACGCGTTCAAAATCGCTGCATACTCCGACGGCGAAAGATTCAACTCCTTCGTCAGCACCGGTGCAACAATCGAAAGCGTCTGCCGGTCGACGTAATTGATTACAGTCGAAAAAAACAGCAGCGTGGCAATCCACCAGCGTAAGTTGGTAATCTTCATGGGTTAAACCTACACATCATCTCACAGTCTCGTAAAAGAATATTTCAGATATTATGTCTTTCTCTCGCTCGATGTGTATTCTAGAATTAGAGTGTATATGTTCAAAGGCGTTTATCCAATTGTAGTGACCCCGTTTCACGAAGACGGTTCGGTGGATTTCCAATCGCTCGATGCGCTGGTCGAATACCTGTTGCAACAGGGCGCTCACGGCTTAGGGTTGTTCGGCAACGCCAGCGAAGGGTACGCCCTGTTGACGGAAGAACGCATTGCAATGCTCAAGCAAATCGTCAAACGGGTGAACGGCCGCGTTCCATTAATTTCCAGTTCCGGCCACACAGGCGCAGATGCGGCAGTGGCACTCAGCGTAGAGTCCCGCGACTGTGGTGCCAGCGGACTCATGGTTTTGCCACCCTATTTGCTAAAGCCCGATGCCGACGGTTTAATGTACTACTACGACGCGATTTCCAAAGCCGCAGGCATTCCCATCATGGTGCAGGACGCACCGTTGATGACCCAGGTACCCATGCCCGTTCCCGTTCTCCTGCGTATGGCGCGTGAAATCGAATGGGTCCGTTCGGCGAAAGTTGAAGCCCCGCCCACCGGCCCAAAGATCGGTGCCCTGCGCAACGCCCTCGGGGATCTGATCAACAATTTCGATATTTTCGGCGGCTTGAACGGCCAGTTTCTAATCGAAGAATTCCAGCGCGGCGCCGTTGGCACTATGCCTTCAAGCGACATCACCGCAACCTACGTAGCTATATGGGAGCATCTCGAAAAAGGCGAAACCGCACAGGCCTGGTCCAAATTCACGCAAGCACTGCCCTTGATCCGCTACGAACTGCAACCAGGCCTGGGCGTTTCTGCTGCCAAACATAATCTGGTCGCAGCTGGCGTAATCAAAAGCGCCCGCGTCCGCAACCCAACGCAGTCGCTCGATGCCGCCGCTCTGGGGGAGCTTACAACTTTGAGGGAAATGCAGCGGGTATGATATACCCATGTCCCAAACCCGCCGCAACTTTATTGCCGCAGCCCTAACCTCCGCCACCACAGCCCATCTTCTAGCTCAGGCTCCACAGGCCATCTCTCCAGTACCAAGCATGCGCGACTGGACCGGCGCGCATCCCGTTCAATATCCAGACCCCGACATCATCGCACTCGATCCCAAGTTCCGCAAATACATCATCGGCAATACCAGCATGAAACGCGTTCACACAGGCACGTCATGGGCAGAAGGCCCGGCATGGAACGGTGTTGGAAAGTTTCTGGTTTGGAGCGATATTCCCAGCAACACACAACTGCGCTGGATCGAAGACGATTCCCGCGTCACCACATTCCGCAACCCCTCAGGCTTCAGCAACGGCAACACGTTCGATTACGAAGGCCGTCAACTCAGTTGCGAACATGGTGGCCGTCGCGTGGTGCGTTACGAACAAAACGGCTCCATCACCGTCATCGCCGACAAGTTTGAAGGCAAGCGTCTCAACTCGCCCAACGACATCGTGGTTCATCCCGATGGCAGCATCTGGTTCACCGACCCGCCTTACGGAATCAGCGGAAATTACGAAGGCTACCCCGGCACCAAAGAATTGAAAGAAGCCGTATACCGTGTCGATCCCAAGACCATGGCGATCACCAAACTCACCGAAGAAGTGAGCGGTCCCAACGGCATCTGCTTCTCCCCTGATTACAAAAAACTCTACATCGCCGACACCGGTGCAGGCGGGCGCGATACCAAAGTGTGGGACATTGATGGCACCAAAATCCGCAACGGCAAACGCTTCATCCAACTGGAGATTCCCGGCACCGGAGGCGTCACCGCTTTCGATGGCATCCGTTGTGATGTTGATGGCAACGTGTGGGGCGGCGCGCGTCCAGGAGTACAAATTATCAACCCCGGCGGCGAACGAATCGGCATGATCCGCCTGCCGGAAAACTGCGCCAACGTCTGCTTCGGCGGCCCCCGCCGCAATCGCCTGTTTATGTGCGCCAGCCAATCACTATACTCCGTACACGTGAATACTGTGGGCTCGCACATCGCCTAAGCTTCATGGCCCGGCACAAACTCGGTGTGCGCTAGTCGGCATTGATGACTTCATTTTCTATACCGTCAAGAGTTCCCCGCTCGTTCGCCATCGGCCTCATCTAAAGGAACCGAGCGTTACCGAGGCGCGACCGCGAGGGAGTCGGGCGTACAGGAACTTCTGCAATTAATCACTGGCGCACTACCAGCCCCTTTATTTTGAAACCTGGCCCGACGGCCCATCGCGCCTGAGTTGGGAAGGCATTGTGTACTTCATAGCCATCCAATTGTCGAGTTCCCACTTGGCCAGTTCCCACTTGGCAATTGTGCCCACCAAGCCCAATGAGCTACAGTGACGCAGATGACTCGCCGTAGACTTGTAACCTCCGCCGTGGCCCTGCCACTTGCCGCCAGTGCCGCTGACACACCCAAAATGAATCAGATTTTTGAACTTCGCAAATACTTCCTGCGCAACACGCCGGAAAACCAACGTGGACGCCTTACAGACTTTCTGCAGAAGGCCTACATCCCCGCCTTCAATCGCGCCGGTTCGAAACAAATCGGTGCCTTCGTCAGCTTGATCGCTCCAGACACTCCATTCATCCTCACCGTAATCGCCCACGCCTCGCTCGCCGCATATGAAGCCGCCCACGCAGCAGTCGGTGCCGATCCCGAATATAAAAAGCAGGCCGAAGCGTTCTACTCTCAACCCGGCGCCAATTTCGTCCGCTACGAATCGTCACTGCTAAAAGCCTTCGACGGCATGCCTGCCATCGAAATTCCAGAACCCGGCAAAGCCCCGCGCGTGTTTGAACTGCGCACCTACGAATCCAACAACAACATCACGCTAGGCAAAAAAGTAGGCATGTTCAACAACGGCGAAATTGCCATCTTCCGCAAAACCGGCCTCGCTCCAGTTTTCTTCGGCACCACCATGATTGGCCAACACCAACCCAGCCTTACCTACATGCTTTGGTACGACGATCTGGCAACGCGCGAACGTAACTGGAAAACTTTCGTCAACAGCCCCGAGTGGACCAAACTCAAAGCCACGCCCGGACTAAGCGACGCCGAAATTGTTTCAAACATTTCCAATATTTTACTGAGTCCCCTTCCGTTCTCACCCATTCGATAAGGACACGCATGTCTGAACGCATTAACCGTCAATGGCGCCTTGCTGCGCGGCCTGAAACCCGCGTTGAAAAGTCGCACTTCACCTGGACCGAACAGCCTGCACCAACGCCAGCCGAAGGTCAGGTGCTGGTGCGCAATGTCTATCTCTCCATCGATCCCACCAACCGCGTGTGGATGCGCGAAGAAGCGTCCTACCTTCCAGCCATCCCGCTAGGCGACGTAATGCGTGGCGGAACCATCGGCTACATTGAAGAATCGCGCCATCCCGACTTTGCCCCTGGCGACATTGTGCAAGGCCTGCTCGGCTGGCAGGACTATGCCGTGG
>JBBRJC010000393.1:0-4714 GCA_038220135.1 Bryobacterales bacterium
GCCCCGTAAATATTGCCTCTCGTGATACCGCCACCGGCCAAGGCAAGCGAAAAACAACGGGCCCAATGATCGCGGCCTGCCGTATCGTTGATCTTCGGGGTACGGCCAAATTCCGTAGTCACCATCACCAATGTGGAATCAAGCAGACCGCGCTGATCAAGATCTTCAATCAATCCGGCAAAGGCGAAATCGAACGGCGGCATGTTGTTGTTGAAGGAATCTTTAATGCGAACGTGATTGTCCCACCCGGCATCGTACTGCACTGTAACGAAGCGGGCACCAGCTTCAACCAAGCGTCGGGCCAACATCAATCGGCGGCCAATTCCGGAGGGTTGCTTGGTGCGTGGGTTCAGCACATCAATCCCATAAAGCTTGTGCATTGCCTCCGACTCTCCGTCCAACGTGAACGCTTTGCGGGCATCGGCGGAACTGATCAGCTTGTAGGCCTGCTGATAAAACTCGTCCATTGCGTCAAGCGAGTTGGGGTCGCTTTCAACAGTTCGAAAATGATCTTCCACCGCTTGACGTGCAGTGCGGCGGCGGGCAAACTGTTCTTCGGTCACACCTTTGGGCAGCGACACATCGCGCACTTGAAAACTCTTCTGGGCCGGGTCCGCACCCAACTCAAACGCACCAAATTTAGAGCTTAAATATCCAGTGCCACCTTGCGGTTGCAGACGGGGGACACCTATGTAGGAGGGAAGATTATTGCGGGTTCCAAATTCGTGGGCAAGCACGGCGCCAATACTGGGATGCACGATAGCAGGCGAGGGGACATAGCCTGTGAACATGTGATAGGTAGCTTGGCTATGGTCCGGCACGCGGCCAGCGATGGAACGGATAACGGAAATTTTGTCAGCAATTTTCGCGGTACGCGCCAGGTTTTCGCTAAAAACAATACCGGGTATCTTTGTTTTAACGACACCTAACGGCCCACGATACTCAATGGGCGCTTCCGGCTTGGGATCCCATGATTCCTGGTGCGCCATGCCGCCGGGAAAGATAATCTGGATAACCGATTTCGCCTTTCCTTCGGGGCGCTTCTGCTTGTTGCCTTCGGTAATAATTCGGCCTTGCTGTGCACGCAGAACATCGCCCAAACTCAAGCCCAAGCCGCCTAACATGCCCACCTGGACGAAATTGCGGCGCGAGGCGCTGGGGTAGATGGACCCGGAACATGGTTTGGCCGATTGCATTGTTTACCTAGATTAAATCACGTTTCTGACACAGCAGTGCGCTGCTGTCACTTTGCCCAACCCGTAACCAAAGGGAAAGTTGCGACAGTCTTATAGAGGTAGTGTTTGCGATATTATTTCAATTGACAATGAAGTTCCGAATCTATTTCTGCGCAATTGCTGCGGCTACAAGACTTGCTGCCCAAAATACTGTGGATGGGGTAGCTCATTTCGAATCTACCGTTCTGCCAGTTTTGCGCAACAACTGCCTGGCCTGTCATTCCGATAAAAACTTAACCAGCGGCTTGTCCTTGCAATCTCGCGATGCGATTGCGCGCGGAGGCAACCGTGGTGCCGATCCGAAAGTGATTCTGGAAGCTGTACGTCAATCGGGTGAATTGAAAATGCCGCCCGGCAAGAAGTTGGAGGACGAGCAGATTGCAGCCATTGAAAAATGGATCACCGACGGGTTGCCCATGCCGGAGCGGATGTTGAAGGCAAAGCGGCAGGGGGCCGATCACTGGGCTTACCAGGCACCGAAAAAGGCCGATTTGCCTGCCGTTGTGCAGTCTACCTGGGTGAAGAATCCGATCGACCATTTTGTACTGGCAAAGCTGGAAGCAGCGAAGTTGGCACCAGCGCCAGAAGCGGCCCGAGCCACCTTGTTGCGCCGTGTGAGTTTAGACCTGATTGGTTTGCCGCCCACGGCTGCGGAGTTGGAAGCGTTTCTGAATGACAAGGCCCCTAATGCTTACGATAAGGCGGTTGACCGTCTGCTTGGGTCGCAGCATTATGGGGAACGATGGGGCCGAAATTGGTTAGACATTGCCCGTTATGCTGATTCCGATGGCTATACTATCGATGCTCCACGCGACATTTGGAAGTACCGTGATTGGGTGATCAATGCCATCAATAAAGACATGCCGTTTGATCAATTCACGATTGAACAACTGGCTGGTGACTTGCTGCCGAACGCGACGGTAGATCAAAAAATCGCCACGGGATTCCACCGCAATACACCGAGCAATTTTGAAGGCGGCATCGATTTTGAACAGTACCGTGTGGAGGCTGTGGCCGACCGGGTAATCACTACTGGAGCTGCTTTTCTAGGGCTCACTATTGGTTGCGCGCGCTGCCACGATCATAAGTTTGATCCCATTTCACAGCGCGAGTTCTACCAGTTTTTCGCGTTTTTCAACAACATCAATGAAGTGGACAAAGAGGCCGACCGCAAGTACTTCAATCGGCCTTTTTTGGAATTGGGCACGCCTGATGAAGCGGCGCGAAAGGCGGCCGTTCAGGCACAGATAGAAGTGCTGGAGGCTGAGCTTGCGGAATACCGCAAGAAGGTTACCGACAAAGATGACATCGGCACCAAGGAACGCGCTTCCAACTTGCGGGCATTGCGGCTGAAGATGCCGAAGGTTACTTCAACGCTGGTGATGGAAGAGCTGACGGAAGCCCGGCCAGCGTACATTCATTTGGGTGGAGATTTCCTGCGCAAAGGTGCCCCTGTTGTTCCTGGGGTGCTTGGTGTATTGAATCCGATGAAGGCTGACGGAACGCGTGCCAACCGGATTGATTTAGCGCGCTGGTTGGTTGATCGCAACAATCCGTTGACGGCACGCGTTACCGTAAATCGAATGTGGCAGCGCTACTTCGGCAAGGGCTTTGTTGAGACCGAGAACGACTTTGGTGCACAGGGAGACAAACCGGTTAATCAGGAACTACTGGATTGGCTGGCTGTCAGTTTTATGGAAAATGGCTGGAGCCAGAAAGCACTGCACAAGTTGATTGTGACTTCGGCTACATATCGGCAGGCTTCGGAATTCAGGCCTGATGCGGCGGCAATTGATCCGGATAACAGGCTGCTGGCCCGGCAAAATCGTGTACGGCTTGATGCCGAAATTATCCGCGATGCTTCGCTGGTTTCCAGTGGCCTTTTCGCCGCCAAAGTTGGTGGTCCCAGTGTTTATCCGCCTCAGCCCGCCGGTGTTTATCAAGTTACACAAGTTCGCCGGGAATGGAAAACATCCACTGGTGATGATCGTTACCGGCGAGGCATGTACACGTTTTTCCAACGCTCTGCACCACATCCAAGCCTGGTTGTTTTTGATGCGCCAGATGCTTCTGTGAGTTGCACACGGCGCATTCGATCGAACACGCCACTGCAGGCGTTAACGCAGTTGAACGATAGCGGCGCAACGGAATGGGCTGCGGCGTTAGGAAAGCGAATGATGGGCGATCAAAATGCGGATGATCAGGTCCGTGTGCACCAAGGCTATATGTTGGCGCTGAACCGTGAACCGCGTGGGGCAGAGGCGGAGCGCATGATTCGCTTCGTCAAGACACAGCGCGATTCCGGACGCGATCCCTGGCCGGCTGTGGCTCGCGTGCTTTTGAATTTGGATGAGTTTTTAACACGACCATGAACATTGCAGATTTAGCATTACAAGCGCAGACGCGGCGGCATTTTTTCCGTGATTGCGGGATGGGCATCGGCAAAGCAGCGCTTGCCTCTTTGATTGGGGAACGTGTGTATGCGGGCATGCACCATCCGGCAAAAGTGGACCACGTGATTTATCTATTCATGTGTGGCGCGCCAAGCCAGTTGGAGATGTTTGAGCATAAGCCGGAACTGCTCAAGTATGATCAGAAAACAGCACCGGAAGAAATGTTGAAGGGCAAGCGATTTGCCTTCATGGACACATTTGCAAAAGATCCACCGAAGCTGCTGGCTTCACGCCGCAAGTTTCAGCAATACGGCCAATCAGGTATCCATTTTTCCGAACTAGTTCCAAACATCGCCAAAGTTGCTGATGATCTGGTGATGTTGCACGGCGTTTCCACCGACAACTTCAATCACGGGCCGGCGAAGCTTTTCTTGAACACCGGATCAACCAGGCCCGGACGCCCCAGCCTTGGCTCCTGGGTTACCTACGGCATTGGTAGTGAGTCGAAAGATCTGCCCGGATTTGTGGTGCTGCAGTCGGGTCCGCGCGGTCCGCGTGGCGGGGCACAATTATGGTCAAGCGGGTTTGTGCCTAGCTCGCATCAAGGTGTTCCGTTCCGGTCCACAGGCGATCCGATACTGAACTTGTCCAATCCGACAGGCATCAACAACGAGCAGCAAAAACAGACTATTGATGTACTGAAAGATTTGAACGCCCTGGAGTTGACACATTCTGGAGATCCGGAAATTGAGACGCGCATCGCGCAGTATGAAATGGCGTATCGCATGCAATCTTCAGGGCCGGAGTTGATCGATTTCGCCAAGGAATCGAAAGAGACGATTGCGATGTATGGCGCTGAACCCGGCTCACCCAAAGCAGCCTATGCCAATAACTGTTTGCTGGCTCGGCGATTGGTGGAGCGTGGCGTGCGCTTCGTGCAACTGTACCATGCGGATTGGGACCATCACGACGATATTACGAAGCCTCTGGATGACGTTTGCCGTGAAATTGATAAGGCCACTTCGGCGTTAATTTCAGACTTGAAGCAACGCGGATTACTGGATAGAACGCTTGTAGTTTGGAGCG
>JBBRJC010000394.1:0-4698 GCA_038220135.1 Bryobacterales bacterium
ATTGTTCGCGTACTTCGGGGCCGGGGGCGGCACCACCGACGTATCCGAAAAGGGCGATGCCACGAATTTGCAGGCGGCCGGGGTCGGTTCGCGCGAGGTCCAGGGAAGTGCCCTTGCCTGGTTTAACACTTACAGTTCCCTCTTTAAGCAAGGTGCCTTCGCTGTCCATAATGCGCAGGGTGACCGTGCAACTCGAGGCACCGGAAGAAGATCGGCTCCCGGCGTTCAGCGCGTTGAGTCGAACTGTTTGACCTGCGGCAACGCCGGCCAAAGGAAAGCCAAGGCCGGGTTGGGAGGAAGGTTGGGCGCAAGCGGTGACGCACGCCGCGAGGACTCCAATTGCCTTGAGTGAAAGGGCGGAACGGGAATTTCCAGACATCATGGTTCTTGATTGTATCCCGCCTGAAGCGCGCGGGTACAGCCTTGTTTAAAACTCAATCTGTCCTGATTTAACGTGAATAAACATAAAGTTTTCACTGACACTAAATCAGTTGTTACATCGGGGGGGGTAAGTATTGTTCTGACAAATAGCAAATGTGTTTGTCCCCGCAGGCTGGCCCGTGCGGGGACAATCCAGCTATTACATTACTGGGCCAATCCGCCACGGCACAAACTCTTTATGCCCCAACCGCTCGGCGCAAGTCCGCTCGCCACTGGCTACGCGTAGCAGTAGGTCGAAGATTTCCTTCCCCACACCCTGCACCGTCGCTTCGCCATCGGCAATGCGTCCGGCGTTGATGTCCATGTTGTCGGTCATGCGCTTGTACATCGGCGTGTTAGTTGCGATTTTGATCACTGGAATTGTGGGGAAGCCGATTGCGCTGCCGCGTCCTGTGGTGAAGGCGATCAGGTTTGATCCGCCAGCAGCAAGGCCAGTGAGTGATACCGGATCGTAGCCCGGTGTATTCATGAAGCAGAAGCCGGGGGCGGTGATGCGTTCGGCGTATTCCAGAACTTGATTCAGTTGTGACGTGCCGCCCTTGGTTGCGGCACCCAATGACTTTTCCAAAATGTTGGTCAGGCCGCCTTCCTTGTTGCCGGGCGACGGATTGTCGTTGAAGCTGGAGCCTTCAAAGCGATTTAAGTAAGTCTTGTAACCCTTCACCATTTGCAGCAGCTTTTCAGCCACTGCGCGGCTGCGGGCGCGCTTTACCAGCAAGTGCTCTGCTCCGAAAATTTCGGTGGTTTCTGCAAGCACACTGGATGCTCCGATTTCTGCCAACAGGTCGGAGGCATAGCCCAGCGCCGGGTTGGCCGTGATGCCGCTGAAGGAATCAGACCCGCCGCAATTGAGACCCAATTGGATTTTTGTTCCCGGTACTTCCACGCGACGTTCTTCCGACAACTGTTCCATTAATTCCCTGATCGCTTTTCGCGCGCTGACAACAATGGCAGAAGTTCCACCTTCGCCCTGCAGCGTCATGCCGATCATGCGGTTGGTGCGCGGTGAGTTCTTGCCCAGGTAATGGTCGATCTGATTTACTTCGCAGCCCAGGCCGAGGATGATGGCAGCGCCAACATTGGGGTGATTCATTACGCCGCCGAGCGTGCGTTGCAACTGATCTGTGTCGGGGCCGATTGAGTGGCCGCAGCCTTCGCCGTGTGGGAACGCAGCAACACCATCGACATTGGGCAGCAATTCACCGGCGAACGATGCGGCGATCATTTCAGCAGCGTGGGCGGCGCAGTTGGATGCGGCTACAACGGCGATATAGTTGCGCGTGCCGACGCGGCCGTCTTCGCGCTGGAATCCCATGAACGTAGGAATGTTTGAGGACAGGGCAGGCAGGGCCAGTTCCGATTCCGGGAACTCGTAGTTGAACGTCAACTCTTCAAACGCAAGGTTGTGCGTGTGGATGTGAGTGCCCACGTCGATGGGGTTCTTGGCGCGGCCTATGACCTGGCCATATCGCACAATATACTCACCCTGGCCGATGGAACGGATGCAAACTTTGTGACCGGCGGGCACAGGTGTGGTGACCGTAATCGAGCGTCCGTCGATTTTTAGCACGGTGCCAGCGGCTAGCGGCACGCGGGCGATTGCAACGTTATCTTTAACGTTTAAGTGGATCGCGGAGTTTTCCGCGGTTGGGAGTTTGGCAATGTCTATCAGAAGGCTCATCGAATCAATACCGTTGGAACGCTTGGGTTCCCCTCTATTTTTGCATTTATCTCAGTAGGACTGTTTCCGCAGCCTGCTCGCCGACGTGAACTATCAATTTCTTACCGCGCGGATGGATCCACAAGCCGTCGCCTTTGGGGACCGGGATTTGGGCTGGGGAATCGACCACGATGATCTTTCCGCTTTTCTCTAGACCTTGGATCAATCTTCCAATATGGATGTGCAGATGGCATTGCGTGCGTACTTTTGAACCGTTGGTGGCAACGCCCCAATTGTCTCCCCACAATTCTTTTGATTTGGCGATGGCGGCGGTCCACATGGCGGTGCGCTGTTTTGGAGTGAGGTCTTTTAATTCCATCATGCCGCCGCTGTAGAGGCGGGGCACCAGCAACTGGCGGTTCGGTTTGCGCGGGCTTGCGTCCTTGACGAAGAAGAATGGAATATCGGAGGGATGCTTTTCTGCTTCTACGCAAAGAGAACATTGGCGGGCTTTTAACGTTTCCGGTTTGGCCAGATCGCAAAGGCACGAATCGGCTGGCTGAGCGATGGCCCAGAGCGGGATCATAAAAAGAGCGAATAATTTCAGCCACTGCATCCTCGTCATTTTATACTTGAGTGGTGCCTGCTCGCTCGCCTGTTATGGCCTTTGCCTTACTGGCTATCACAATTTTATATACGTGGAGTCTGAATCGGTCGGGAATCATTACCCCCGATGAGCCGCGCTATGCCGCAATTGCCAGGCATATGGCTGATTCCGGTGATTGGATTTCGCCCATTTTGTGGGAAGAGCCCTGGTTTGAAAAACCTGCTTTGCCGTATTGGTTAATGGCGGTGGGCTTTAAAAGTGGACTGCCTGGGGAGTTTGCGCCGCGACTGCCGATCGCACTGGTTAGCGTGGCGTTTCTTTGGTTTTTTTATGCGGCACTGACTAAGTTGCTGGATTCCGAAGAAACGGCGATTAATGCGACGCTTATTCTTGCAACCACCGCTTATTGGTTCGCCTTTAGCCAGGTTGCGGTAACCGATCTGCCGCTGGCTGCCACTTTTACAGCTTGTGTGTTGTGCGCACTTTTGGGAAAACGCTGGTGGGCGGGTGTGCTGCTTGGGCTTGCATTATTGGCCAAGGGACTTGTTGCTGGTGTATTATTGCTGCCGCTGATCTGGATTATGCGCCGCGAATGGAAGCAGTGGATCCTGCCTTCGCTGCTGGGTTTGGCGGTGGCTGCTGTGTGGTATGTTCCGGTGACGATTCGTTACGGCAAACCCTTCATTGAGGTGTTTTTTATCCAGCATCATTTCGGGCGTTTTCTGAATACTGCTTTGGAACATGGACAGCCTTTCTGGTTTTATATTCCGGTGCTGTTGGGTGCGATTTTTCCTTGGACGCCGTTGTTGTTTTCGCGCGATCTTTTCCGCGGCGAGCGGGCTCGTTCGTTCATGCTGATCGTACTTTGGGGATTTCTGTTTTTTAGTTTGTCGAAGAATAAGCTGCCCGGGTATTTGTTACCGCTGGTTCCATCGGTTGCGGTGTTGCTGGCCCTGCGGTTGGAGCATGCCAAGTACAAGAATTGGTTGATGGGTTTGTGTGCGATGCTGCTGGTATTTCTTCCGATGGCGGCCGAAGTTGTGCCCAAGGCGATTGATGCGGGGCTACGGAAATCGATGAGTGGTTCGATTTCACCGTTTTGGGGAATGGCGGCTATGGTGTTGCTGCTGGCGCGGCCGGGCATTCGGAAAGTGGCGATGCTTACTGTGATTTGCCTGGGGTGGTTGCAGTGGCGCATGTCTCCTGAGGTGGACCGGTTGGCATCTGCGCGGCCATTGTGGAAACAGATGGAGAGCAAGCCTAAAGCGGCGCAATGTGTGGGGCGTGTGTCGCGCAGCATCCGTTATGGGTTGAATTACTATGCCAATCGCACGTTGCCTGATTGCGAGTAGTGGCCAGTGGTATTATTCCAACCATGAAGCACCTAGTAACTCTTGAGACCGACGAAACAGGAATGATTGTCGCCGAATGTCCGTCCATACCGGGGTGCATTTCGCAAGGCTCGACCGAGCAAGAGGCGATTGAAAACATACGTGAAGCGATCGCTGGGTGTCTGCTTGCCCGGCGCGCGAATGGACTCGCTGAAACTATCGAAGTTCGTGAGGTAGAGGTTGCCGTCTGATGCCATCACTGCCCTCAGTATCAGGGGCTCAAGTAATTCGAGCATTTCAGAACGGGGCTGGCGTAAAGATCGGCAACATGGGAGCCACGTTATTCTGGTGAAGTCTGGTAATGTGGCCAGTCTTAAGAGCCCCAGGTATTGCGCAGCTTGATTCGGGTCTCAGGAATACAAGTAAACGATTTTCTTCGATTGCTGCATTGAGGGTTTTAAAGCCTGTTTACTGAGTGATCTTAAACAAAGACTCCGGCTCATTTCAGCGAGGCGCACAACGCGGAAGGAACGAAAGCGATATGAAGAAGCTTGTAAGGAAAACTTTGACTGGTAGTTCACTGAGTGAATCCCGCATACGAAATTTATCCGCAAGGCCTTGTCAATAGTTTTGTGTAAACAGCATTTTTCTGATTTCTA
>JBBRJC010000395.1:0-4683 GCA_038220135.1 Bryobacterales bacterium
TGGTACGAAACTGAAAATCCCACAGCCGATTGGGACCGTCAAATTGTGGAAGTAAGCGTCCATGGCGGCCAGGGGCAGCGTGATGATCAATTGATCGGCATAGAACGGCAGTGGATTACGCGCAACTATCCTTTGCAAGGCCGCGGTACCATGCGCGTGCGATTCCTGTTCGACACCGTCGATGCAAATCTAAATACTGCGGCCGGCTGGTTTATTGACGACTTTGCGATCACGATTCGTCAGTAGTAGCCACGGCACAACCATTCGGCGACGACAGCCGGTTTGTCTCGTCCTTCCACTTCAACGGAAACATTCCAGACGATTTCGTAGCCGCCGTCAAATGGTTTGAACGAACCCAATACGAAATGTGCCCGGATGCGTGCGCCGACAACCACAGGGCTGACAAAGCGAACTTTGTTGAAGCCATAGTTGATTAGCGTTTTCGCGCCAAGCTCAAAGGCAACGGCGCCGTGCGAGAAATGGCTGAGCAGGCTCAAGGTGAGAAAACCGTGTGCCACGGGGGCACCGAATGGGGATTCGGCCTTCGCCCTTTCCACGTCTACGTGGATCCATTGATGGTCGCCGGAGACGGTAGCAAAGGCATTCACCCTTTCCTGCTCCATCACGAACCAATCGCTAACGCCAATCTCTTGGCCAATGCGGCTTAGCGCTTCGTCTGCGGAACGGATCGTACCTGGAGTATTCATATGTTATAGATTATCCAAATCTGTGCAGGCCCTGGTGCCGGAGGCATTTCGCAATTCTTAACAGCCCGCTTTCGCAGCACGGTCTACCGCAAGAACGCGCTGCCAGAATCCAGCCAACTTATCCAGCCGCAGAGCATTTGCCCCGTCCGACAACGCACGAGATGGCTCTTCATGCACTTCCACAAAAACACCATCAATGCCCACCGCCACTGCCGCACGTGCCAGCGGTTCAATAAATTCCGGTTGCCCGCCTGATGAAGTACCCATGCCACCCGGCGTTTGCACAGAGTGGGTTGCATCAAACACCACAGGCCAGCCAAAGCTGCGCATTGTCACCAAGCCGCGCATGTCCACCACCAGATTGTTGTAGCCAAACGTTGTGCCTCGCTCGGTCAGCACGATGTCGTTATTGCCCGTCGAAGCCACTTTGTCCGCAGCCAGCCGAATATCCATCGGGGAAACAAATTGCCCTTTCTTGATATTCACCGTCCGCCCGGTGCGTCCAGCCGCAAGCAGCAGATCTGTTTGCCGGCATAAAAACGCAGGGATCTGAATGATGTCTACCACTTCGGCCACTGCTTCCACTTGCGCCGTCTCGTGCACGTCGGTCAATACGCGGAAGCCCTCGCGTTTCAGCCCTGCTAAAATGCGCAAACCCTCTTTCAATCCAGGCCCCCGATACGCAGTAACGCTGGAACGGTTGGCCTTATCGAACGAGGCTTTGAAGATGAATTCGCCGACCCGTGACCGAATCTCGCGAGCCAGAAAATGGACGTGCTCTTCGCTTTCAATTACGCATGGCCCGGCAATTAGCGCCAGAGACTGATCACTCAACATGCGTGTATTGTCCGGCTTCAAACAGGTTGCCTGTGCGCCGCTGACGCTCTTTGTAGGAGGCGCCAATAAACGAACGGAAAAGCGGGTGCGGTTCCAATGGTTTGGATTTAAACTCTGGATGGAATTGGCATCCGAGGAAATACGGATGATCTTCAATCTCGCAAATTTCCACGTACAACCCGTCCGGTGTCTGCCCGGTTAAGCGCAGCCCATGATCCACCAGCGTCTTTTCAAATTCCCGATTGAACTCAAACCGGTGACGATGCCGTTCGCTAATCACCTCGGCACCATAAGCTTCCCGCGCAAAACTACCTTCCGATAAATGACATGGATAAGCGCCCAACCGCATAGTGCCCCCAAGTTCATCCACGCCTGTCAACTCACGCAATTTGAAAATCACACGCTCTGGCGTGGCCGGATTAAATTCGGTGGAATCGGCTTGATGCATGCCGCAAACATTCCGTGCAAATTCAATCACCAGCGTCTGCATTCCCAAACAAATCCCAAAGTAGGGAACCTTGTTCTCGCGAGCGTAGCGAATGCTTTGCAACATGCCATCCACGCCGCGCTTGCCGAAGCCGCCGGGCACCAGAATACCGTCATACTGCTTCAACGTTTCCACACATTCCGGCCAGTGCAAATTTTCCGCTTCAATCCAGTGAATGTTCACCTTTAACTGATGAGCAACGCCGGCATGCAGCAGTGATTCCTTCAAGCTCTTATAGGAATCTTCGTATTCCACATACTTGCCTACAACGCCGATATCCACCTCATCCAGCGGATTGGCCATGCGTTCCAGCATGTCTTTCCACTTCGTTAAATCGCGCGGTGCAGTGTCCAGTCTCAAATGGCGCAGAATGATCTCGTCCACTTTCTGCTCAGCAAAACCGACCGGCACTTCATACACACTTTTCACGTCGTAGGCGGCAATTACTGAGTCGCATTCCACGTCGCAAAACAGGGCGATCTTCTCTTTCATTTCCTCGCTAAGCGGTCGCTCTGTGCGGCACAACAAGATATCGGGCTGAATACCAAGCGCGCGCAATTCCTTTACGCTGTGCTGCGTCGGCTTGGTCTTCAACTCATGCGCCGCCGCAATCCATGGCACCAGCGTGACGTGAACGAAAATCACGTTGTCGCGACCCTTTTCGTGACGCACCTGTCGAATGGCTTCGAGAAATGGCAGGCTTTCAATATCGCCAACCGTGCCACCAATTTCCACAATCACCACATCCACGCCTTGCGAAACGCGCTGAATCCCAGCTTTGATTTCGTTGGTGACGTGTGGGATTACCTGCACTGTCTTACCCAGATAATCGCCCCGCCGTTCGCGCGCAATGATCGATTCGTAGATCCGGCCACTGGTTAGATTGTTCGATTGCGTCAACGCCGCGTGCGTGAACCGTTCATAGTGCCCCAGGTCAAGATCAGTCTCCGCGCCATCATCGGTGACAAAAACTTCGCCATGTTGAAACGGACTCATCGTGCCAGGATCAACGTTTAAGTAAGGATCAAACTTCTGCAGCGTCACCTTCAGTCCGCGGCTTTCCAGCAGCGTACCAATTGAAGCTGCTGCAATGCCTTTCCCTAACGAGCTGACCACGCCCCCGGTAACAAAAATATACTTAGCCATCTCGTTCCTATTTCCCCTCGCCAAAAAGAACAGAAAAGTTTTTCACAATGTATTCAAGATCCTCAGGCGTGTCCACGCCCAGGCTCTCGTAGTCGGTTTCAACGACACATATTCTGTGACCGTTTTCCATCGCCCGTAACTGTTCCAGCCGCTCCGCACTTTCCAGCGGACCAACCGGCATGTTGGAATAGCCCAACAAGAAATCCCGCCGATACACATAAAGCCCAATATGTTTGTAGGTGTCTACCAAGTCGCCACTGCGATTGAACGGAATTCGTGATCGCGAAAAGTAAAGTGCATTGCCCATTGCGTCGGTCACCACTTTCACTACATTCGGATTATCCAGTTCCGTCGCAATTTCAATCTTTTTCTTTAGGGTGCTCATCGCCACATCGGGGGAAATAAGCAGCCGCGCAACCGCCGCATCAATCGCCGCCGGATCAATCAACGGTTCATCGCCCTGAATATTGACCACCACCGGGTAGTGCGGCTCATTATAAGAAACTTCAGCCACACGGTCGGTTCCAGACAAATGGTCTTCCCGCGTCATCTGAACCGGCGCACCAAATGATTTTGCAATGGTAAAAATAGTCTCATCATCGGTGGCTATAACCACGCGATTCAGTGTTTTAGCCTGCATTGCCCGCTCCCAGACATGTTGAATCATGGGTTTACCGGCTATGATAGCGATAGGTTTTCTAGGGAATCGGGTGGAGGCGAGACGGGCTGGTATTACACCCAGTACTTCTGTCAGCACGTTCGATCATAGCACGAAAATTCTGCATGCTATACTCATTTTGTCTGCGTCCGGATTGCTTGCTATTTTTAGCGAGGTGCCTCGTGCGTTACTGCCTATTATGCCTCGTGCCGCTACTCGTTTCGGCTGTCATTGCCGGCGACGAAGACACAAAATCGAAAAAACCTTCAAAAGAAGTTGCGCTTCAGCAACCGAAAGTGGCCATAGAGCCCCGAATCCGCAATGTTCCTGATCGTGAAAAACCCGAAGATCGTTCCGCTAACATCCGTGTTGACACAAACTTAGTGTTGATCAACGTGACGGTTACAGACCCTATGAACCGCTTCGTCACGGGCCTTGAAGTGGAACATTTCAAGCTTCTTGAAGATAAGATAGAGCAGAAAGTGACACACTTCGCCAGCGAAGATGCCCCGCTCAGCATCGGCTTGGTTGTTGATACCAGTCACAGCATGGGCAATAAGTTGCAAAAGGCACGCCTGGCTGTGGCTCAGTTCTTCAAGACTGCAAACCCGGAAGATGAATTCTTTATGGTGCAGTTCAACAACCGGCCGGAAATGGTTGTCCCGTTCACCAGCAACACCGAAGAGATACAAAATCGCCTTACCTTTATGCAAGCCAAAGGACGAACCGCGCTGCTGGACGGTGTTTATATGGCCATGCACAATATGAAGAAGGCGAAGAACACACGCAAAGCGATTCTGATTCTCTCCGATGGCGGCGATAATTCCAGCCGCTATACCGAAAGCGAA
>JBBRJC010000396.1:0-4679 GCA_038220135.1 Bryobacterales bacterium
ACCGCGTGTTACCGAACTCGGCCCCACAGGCAAAAAACTATGAATCCAAAGTTGAACAAGTCCACTAGTCATCTGTGGCGCGGACGCTCGTGTCTGCCGCGTCCCGACTCTTCGGGAGGCTCTTCCGCCAGGCGATTGATATTTGCACAGAGGGTAAGGGACCCGCGTGTTACCGAGCTCTGCCCCACAGGCAAAAAACTATGAATCCGAAGTTGAAAGAGTCCACTAGCCAACTGTGGCGCGGACACTCGTGTCTGCCGCGTCCCGACTCTTCAGGACGCTCTTCCGCCAGGCATTTACGAATATTCCGAGCCACCGAAATTAGTTGTGGCCAAGCACTCGATGAGGGCGATAAGGCGCCGCAAGCGCTTGCAGTTCATCCGGGCGGAGTACGAGATCGAGCGAAGCCAGAGCATCGTCAAGGTGCTGCATTTTGCTGGCTCCGATGATTGGCGACGTGACTCCTGGTTGGGCCATCAGCCATGCCAGAGCAATTTGTGCGTTGGGTACGCCGCGGGATTCGGCGATTTGGGTGACGCGTTCCACAACCAGATTATCTTCAGGTTGGTAGTAAAGCTTGTGTGCAAAATCGTCGGTTTTTTCACGGCTGGTTTGGCGCTTCCCAGTGAGGAAGCCGCGTGCCAACGGGCTCCAGGGCATAATTCCAATTCCCTCTTCCCGGCAAAGGGGGATCATTTCGCGCTCCTCTTCGCGATAGGCCAGATTGTAGTGATTTTGCATGGAGACGAAGCGGCGCAGGCCCAGACGATCGGCGGTATAAAGCATCTTCGCGAATTGCCAGGCGAACATTGACGATGCGCCCAGGTACAGCGCTTTGCCTTGGCTTACAACGTCATTCAGAGCTTCCAAAGTTTCTTCGATTGGCGTGTGATAGTCGAAGCGGTGAATTTGATAGAGGTCGATGTAGTCCACCTTCAATCGGCGCAGGCTGTTGTCGATTGAGTGCATGATGTGTTTGCGCGACAGGCCCTTGGCGTTTGGATCGTCACCCATGGGGTTGAACACTTTTGTGGCAATGACAACTTGTTCGCGCGCGATGCGCATGTTGGCTAATGCGTTGCCGAGAATTTCCTCACTGCGCCCGAGCGAGTACATGTCGGCAGTGTCGAAAAAATTGATGCCGCCCGCGATGGCTTTTTCAAAGAAGGGGAAACTTTCGCGTTCTTCAAGAACCCATTCCCGCCAGCTTTTTGAGCCATAAGTCATACAGCCGAAGCAGAGGCGGGAAACTTTTAGTCCGGTGGAACCGAGGTTGACATATTGCATGGGTAGTAATCAGAGCATAACGCGATTTGGCAGTGTGATAAAATTTTTACTCGAAAGTGAGGGCATGCCATGTCACACAAGTTGAAAATAACCGAGGCGAAGAAGAAGACGGACGTTGCGTCCAAGCAAAGTGCATCCGCTGTGCGTCATACTAAAGAACAGGCTCCTGGTAAGGAGTCAACTCCCCGGCCAGGCAAATCTGCAACCGGGGCAATTCAGTCAACGTCAGCTATAAACATGGCCGCAGCCAACGAAGCACAAAAACAAAAAGAAGCATTTGAGAAAGCTACAAAACTGTTCCAAGTCCGTAACTTTTCTGAAGCACTGGCTCATTTCGAGGCAGCTGTTATTGGGCCATCTATAGAGATTGCCCACGTTGCCCGCTTGCACGTGAAAATGTGCCAGCAACGGATTCAGAAACCGTCATCGGTTATGAATAGTCCGGAGGATTGCTATAACTATGCCATCACGTTGATCAATCAACGTCAATTGGACGAGGCGGAAAAGCAATTGAAAATTGCTCTCGAAGCCAATGACACCGCAGATCATTTCCATTACGCAATGGCGCTATGCCAGGGGCTTAAGGGGAATTACGAAGGTGCGGCAAAGCATCTAGGCCGGGCGATGGAAATCATGCCAAACACGCGTGCCATTGCACGCAATGATCCTGACTTTCGCGAGATCCTGCAGTCGGCCCCTTTGCGCGCCCTATATGCTGCCACCAAGCCAGTCTAGTTTTGCAAACTGAGCATGGCAGATAAATCAGCACTGCGCATAGTCTCGATAGGTGGTGGCACTGGCCTTTCGACGCTACTCAAGGGGTTGAAGAAGTATGCCCTGCCGATTGGCGGAGCGCACCCAAGGCCGCCACTGGCAGAGCTTACGGCAGTGGTCACTGTTACCGATGATGGTGGCAGTTCCGGACGGCTGCGGCGCGTGTTCGATATTCTTCCTCCGGGCGATATTCGCAGTTGTATGGTGGCTCTTTGTGAAGATGAAGCCACGCTGGCAAAATTGTTTCAGTACCGGTTTCCTGGTGGGAGCGGATTGAAGGGGCATAGCTTTGGGAATCTGTTTCTTGCCGCGCTCACCAATATTACTGGTGACTTTGCGCACGCGGTGAAACTCTCGTCCGATATTTTGGCGATTGCCGGCAACATCTATCCCTCAACCGCGGCGAACGTGGTGCTCGAAGCGACACTGGAAAATGGCAAGAAGCTGACCGGGGAAACCAACATCAGCCGTAGCAAGTTGCGGATCAAGAAGCTGACCATCCATCCCAAGCATCCCAAGCCGCTCGGGGAAACGCTGCAGGCGATCGCCCAGGCTGACCTGATTACGTTTGGCCCGGGATCGCTATTTACGAGTATTATTCCGAATTTGTTGGTGGATGGAATTCCCGAAGCGATTGCCAGTTCACCGGCGTTGAAAGCGTACTTCACCAATCTGATGTGGCAACCGGGGGAGACCGTGAATTTTACGGCGGCCGATCACCTGGCGGCAATCCGTGACCATTCGCGGTCTGATTTAATTGACTACATTGTGGTGAATACGGCGACGATGAGCAGCGAGTTGCTGAGCCGGTATGCGGCCGAGCGAGCGTTGCCAGTGGAGACCGATCATGCGCGGTTGAAGCGGATGAAGGTATCAGTGGTGAGTGAGAATTTGTTGGCGGAATCTGAGAAGATCAGGCACAATTCCGAGCGGGCTGCGGCGGTGGCGATCAAGCTGGCAAGGCTGGGCAGGCGGCGACGATTGATCCACCAAACCAAACAGGGATCCTAACTGTTTCGATGGCCGTTCATTAGCTTCCGCAAATACTGACGCTCCATTTCACTGGCTGATTTCGCGATAGCCTGCTGGGTGCTGATCCGCGCACTTTCAGAATTTCCAAGTTCCCGCCAGGTCCAGGCCCAGGCTGCGTCGAGTAACTGGCTGTGGCGCAAACGAGGATCGCCATCCAGCTTCAACAATTCCCGCTGGGCGGCGAGCGCATTCAACGCATGGCCAATGGCGATTGCGCGGTTGATCGCCACTATCGGGGAATCATTCTTTTGCCGCAGCCTTTCATAGAGCGCGGCGATGGCGATCCAATCGGTTTGGGCAAAGTTGGGTGCTTTGGCGTGCTCGGCTGCAAGTGCTGCTTCCAGGTGGATGATTGTTTCTTCGTCGCCGCGTGCGCATTGAATGAAATGCAGAAAGCCCCGATGCAGTAGCTCTGGATTCCATAGGGTTCGGTCCTGCTCCTCGAGTGACAGCAATTCACCGGCGAACTCACGGGCAGGCATTCTGGCGGCCGATAGAAGGCACAAAGCGGCTAATGCATCGGCTTCCGGGCAATTGGTGCGAGGGTCGGCTATCAACATTTCGGCCAGGCGAATTGCCTCTTCGCACAAATCGAAACGGAGGCGCGAATGGCCTTCATTGAACAGCAGATAGATCGCCTTTAAAACCGTGGCCCGCCGGGCGGGAAGCTCTGCATCGGAGGGCATGGCGAAGTGGATGTTGGATTCGCGGATCAGTCGCTTCGCGCGGACCAGGCGCTGGGCGATGGTTTGAGGGGCGGCAACAAATGACCAGGCGATTTCTTCCACGCTGAAGCCGCAGACAGACTTCAACATGATTGCCAGGCTCACCTCTTCGGTGAGTGCCGGATGGCAGCAAAGAAAGAGCAGTGTCAGCGTATCGTCGGGGAAGGGAACTTCGGGTAGGGGTGTGGTGGCCAGCGCAAGCCAGAACTGGTCAGTTTGCTGGCTTTGTTTAGCATCGCGGCGAAAGCGGTCGATCGCCCGATTGCGTGCCGTGGCCAATAACCAGCCTTCAGGACTGGTTGGAATACCGGCTATTGGCCAGACTCGCAAGGCGCTGATCAGGGCTTCCTGGACCGCATCTTCGACCAGATCGAAATGGCTGCTGCCGAACTGGCGAGTTAGGGTTGCGGTGATGCGGCCGGCCTGATGCCGGAACAGATGTTCCACTAATTGATCAGCGCCGGGCATGGTTATAGTTTGTGAATGGCGCGGACTTCGATACTGCCGAAATCCAGGTGTGGACAATCGCTGGCAAATTCCACAGCTTGATCGTAATTCTCGGCTTCGATCAGATAATAGCCGCCGATGATTTCCTTGCCTTCGGCGTAGGGGCCGTCGGTTACGGTAACGCTGCCCGAGGTGCTGCGGATGAGTTTGCCGCCTTCGTCTGTCAGTTTGTTGGAATTGACGATGGTGGTTTTTTCTTTGAGCGCTTTCGACCAGGTGCCGTAGCGCATCATGATTGCTTGCATCTGTTCCGGGCTTAAGCCAGCAGCCCAGGCACCGGCACGGTCGTCTTTCAATAGTAGAAGGAATTGTTGCATTGTCTTCTTGTCTCCTTACATTGTGGACGAATGGGGG
>JBBRJC010000397.1:0-4674 GCA_038220135.1 Bryobacterales bacterium
AAAGTTCTCGGCGTTTTTGGAGCAGTGGCGGTCAGCACCAACCCACTGCGTGCAGTTCTTGTAACCGGCGAATAATTCCCACAAAAAGTTAGATTGGGCGGATTCGTGCTACCTCGCCGCCACATTGGCCGGCAGCGCTCGAGTCAGCCCCATCGTTGCCCACGCCGTGCCAGCCATGGAAATCCATTGGTCGTGATCATGCGGAAATCCACTTTGAAAATAAGGTTGAAATTTCAAAGCACGGCTGGCCACGTGCCATGACCCATCACTCTTCTGCGTAGCAAGAAGGAACGCAACACCACGCTTGTAACGGCGATCTTCAACACTCACCTTCGCCTGCTGCAAAGCATACAACGTTTGGCCCGTTGCATACGCGTCGCTTCCTAGAAAATCGTTTTGCCCCCAACCTCCGTCGGCACGCTGCTTGCTTTGAATTCGCTTCGCCATACCGGCAATACCAGTCCGGTCAGCCCCCGTCCAAACCAGCGATAGCAGTTGCATGTTTAGGTCTTCCTGATTGCGCGCGTTTGCGTGTTTGATCCAGCTTGCTGCGCGGGCAATGCGCTCATCAAACTCCGCTTTGCGTGCCGGAATGCCATAATTTTGCAAAGCGCGAAGTGCAAGCGTGGTGCGGGAAATATCGCCGTCCTCCATTGGCGGACGCGCGATTGTGCCACCGTGCCAGTTTCCACTTTGATATTGATTGGCCGCAAGATAAGTTACCAAGGCGTCGGTTGTGGAAGATGCTGGCAAATTACCCGCCGCAAAATCCTGGATCGTGTACGCCACAGTGTCAACCCCACCAGGAGGGTTCACAGTTTGCAGAAGTGGTTGTTCAAAACTTCGCCAAAATCCCTCAGCGCCCTTCAGGCCCCCCATCACTGCTTGTTCGTTGAGTTTGAGCCCCGCCTCACGAGCCGTCGAAAGCAATAAGCCGTTGATGTTCTGCGCATGACAGGCAGCGCAACCACCAGTGGTGAAAAAGTTGCTGGCGTGCTTCTGCATAATTTCCATGCCGCGATCCACCGCCGGACGAACCATCGTCTGGCTGCTTGTGGCAATCTTCACCGGCATAACAGATGCACGCTTCGAGCCCAGGGCTGACAAAATTTCCGGGTTGTTATACTTCTTCGCCCAATCCAGAGCAGTTTCATTGTCCGTGGTGCGAAGCGATACATCTGCACCCCTGGCAATCAAGGCCCGCACGACGCGAGCATCTGGACGGTCTGAGGCGATCGCATAGATTAACGGCGTCACACCTCGAACATCCTGCGCATTGACATTCGCACCTGCGTCCAACAGCAGCTTAATCAAATCAAGGCTGCCGTAAGCGGAAGCTGCGATCAGTGGAGTGAACCGGTTCAGCGCTATAGTGCCATTTTTAGCTTTGTTCGGAGTCGTGGAGTTCCAGACTGCATTCACGTTGGGCTTATGTGCCAAGAGTTCTTTCACGGCCTCAATGTTGCCGTTCGTGGCCGCATTGAGAAGCGGAGTGGTTCCGTCTTTATCGGCTTGGTCCGCTGGTGCTTTAGCCGCAAGCAGCAATCGGATCGAGCCTGTATCACCGGCCAGTGCAGCCATCAGCAACGGTGTTGTTCCAGTGTTATCAGCCATTGTCGGGTTGGCACCTTTTTCAAGCAACATGCGCACCGCGTTTGAATTTCCATTGGTGCCCGCTGCGATTAGCAACGGCGTACGCCCCTGTTTCGATTGCGTGTTCACATTGGCACCATTCGCCAAAAGTAATTGCACCTTGGCTTGGTCTGCCGCGGACCATAGCAACGCTGTAGCACCGAATTCGTTAGCCGCGTTTACTTTTGCACCCGCATCAATCAGCATTTTCATCGAATCCAGATTGCCGTAGGCTGCGGCCATCATCAGCGGCGTGGTCCCACGAGCGTCAGTCGTGTCTGCACCGGACGATTTGATCAGTTCGCGCAATCCGGCTTGATCACCACTGCGAATTGATTTGTAGAAGTTGTCACTTGCCTGGTCGGCGAAAGCGACGAATGGAAGCATCGTAACGGCCAAAAACAATATACTGCGCATGCTAATTAGTTTACTTCACTTTATTAAAACGTCGCTCGCGATCAATAATAACCCGCTTCCTTTCGATCCCCCAGCGATATCCACCCAACTCCCCCGTTCCTCGAATTACTCTGTGACATGGGATTGCCAACGCGATTTTGTTGCTGGCGCAGGCTCTGGCAACAGCCCTGGCCGCAGTGGGTTGGCCAATCCCTGCCGCTACCTCACTGTACGATTGCACTTGCCCGCAGGGGATCATTTGCAGGTAATGCCACACCTTCAGTTGAAAGGCGGTGGCTCGAATATCCAACGGTAAATCGAGGTGTGGCTGATGCCCACATAAGTGGTTATTCAACGCTTCCATCCACGAGTCAAACGAAGGTGGATAAGGCTTTTCCATCGCAATCAATTCCGCATTTGGGTACTCTTTTTGAAGCATGCCTGTCAGATCTTTGACGTCATCGGCAAATTGAATAAAACATAAACCCCTATCAGTCGCGCCGATCATCATCGGTCCCACGGGGCTTTCCACGGTGACATGGGTAATGGTCATGTTCGCTCCTCCATTTCGATATGCAATCGGCGTCATGCCAAGGCGTGTATCGGCCTGCTCATAGACGCGGCTCAACGAGCCATAACCGGCGTCGAAAATGGCATTGGTTGCTTCTTCGCCTTCCCGCAGACTCGCTTTCAATCGCTTCATCCTGACGCTTTGTTGAAACTGTTTTGGACTTACGCCGGTAATTGCTTTGAAGCTGCGCTGTAAATGAAATGGGCTCAGTCCCGCTTCACTGGCCAGCGCAGCAAGCGACAGCGTCTGCTGGGCATGAGCTTCAATAAATTCGCAAAGTCTGGTCACGCGCTGCATGTTCGGATCAGCACCCACCGTTGCCAATGGGCGGCATCGCAAGCAGGCGCGCAGGCCATCGGCTTCGGCTTGTTGCGGGGTCTGGTAGAAGCGGACGTTCTTCTTGAGCGGTAATCGTGCAGGGCAACTCGGGCGGCAATAGACGCCGGTGGTCAAAACGCCGAAAAACCATTGACCATTTTGTGAAGCATCGCGCCGCTCGATGGCGGCATAGCAAGTATCAAAATCAAGCATTGGTGTTCTCCTATTTTGCATCGTGAAAAACTATACCGAGCGTGAAGCGTTCGCCGCTCAAAATTGGACTCACGCCGTGCCGCATCACAGCACGGTAATAACCGCCCTTGCCATCGGCAGGCCGGTACCGGGTACTGATCACAACTGCCTCGCCTTGCGAAAGTGTGATCGCATGACCCACCGATTGCGCACGTGGCCGCTGTTCCACCAACAGCAACTCGCCACCCGTAAATTCTCTGCCATTCTCACTGAGGCAAATGATCACTTGAAACGGAAACACTGTATCGCCGTAAAGATCCTGATGCAGGCAATTGAAGTCCCTTGCACCATATCGCAACAACAAGGGGGTAGGGCGCAGTTGGCCGGTTGCGTTGCATGCTTCGATAAAACTGGCATGCTGCTCCGGAAATTCAGCGGGCAGTTTCAGCGCTTGCATCCACTGCCTGGCAATGGGGGCCAAAGGAGCGTACAGGGTTGTGCGAAGCTTTTCGACAGGTGTCGGCAATGGGTAGGCAAAGTACTGATATTCGCCTTGCCCAAAACGGTAGCGAGCCATGTTGATGCGGCTCCGGAAGTGATCCGGTTCATCGTAAAGCGAACGCAACTGTTCGCATTCTTCGCGGGTCAGCAGCGTTCCCAGTCGGGCGTAGCCGTATGCGGAAAGTTGTTCAGTTACTTCGGGCCAGTTCATACCTTGAAGGTACGCTGGTATCGCGATTGGTTCCATCCGCTTCTTGCGGCCGAATCAAATTAATTGGCTTGCACTGGCAAATATAACTGCTGCGCAACAGGCTCTGAACCGACAGCAACATCAAGAAGCAAATCCCCATTGGGTGCGTCGGCGGGAACGGTCACGTTGAACTGATAGAGCCCCACGAGGCCCGGTGCCAAACCGGCAAAGGCGACCTTTGCCGCCGATGTGCCGATGTTGAATTTCAGAGGATTCGTGATCTCAGCTAAGTTTGCAACCACCTGGCCCGCAATCGGCACACTGCTTGGATCAACCGGACCAAAACCAGTCCCATAAAAAACGATAGTCTCACCTGGACGCGCCGGGGCAGAAGCAACGCCGCTCACCGAACCGTTCGATACCAAAGTGCCATTGGCATGCACGGCCACGACGTACTGCTTGCCACCAACTTTGAAAGCCGGCGGTGCCAATAGGCCGGGAGCAAATTGCTTCAACTTGAGCTGAATGGTTGTGCTCATCTGGCCATCCACGGTGATCGTCATCGGAACGCTGCCGACATTGGGAACAGCGACCGGCACTTGCACGTTCACCTGATTCTTGCTGACAAATGCGACAAAGGCCCGTTGGCCGTTGATGGTCACGCTCACCGTTTCCAAAGTAATTGGAGCCTTGCCCTGAACGAAGTCAGTGTCGCTCCAACCGCGGGAAACATCAGTGGAAAGATTGGTCCCGTAAATTTCGATAAACGAACCGGCGGAAGCGGTGGTGTAGCCGCCAAAAGCAGTTGCCGTTGTGATGCCTGCCGCCGTTATTGTGGGTCCGGGGCCGAGCGGTGCAATCGACTTGATGACTA
>JBBRJC010000398.1:0-4670 GCA_038220135.1 Bryobacterales bacterium
GTGCCTGCGTGGCTGCATCCCGCACTTCGGGATCCGCATCGGCCGCCGCCTTCTGCAAATGTGGCATGGCCCCGGCAATGTCGCCTAACGCTGCAAGCGCGGTGCCCAAACCCAAATGCGCTCTCCCCGATTCCGGTTGCAGCTGCACTATTTCGCGATAGTGCCCCAGGGCGGTTTGCGCTTGTCCGCGAGCCATCAGTAAATTTGCCAGAAGCAGGTGTGCATCAACGAATTTGGGATCGATACGCAGGCAGGCTTCCAGTTCGCGTTGCGCTGAGTCAAACTCACGCACCCGCCCAAGCATCGTGGCGTAGTTGTAGCGCATAGGTGCGTCGTTCGGACGAAGCTGTATGGCGATCTCGAAATGGTAGCGGGCTTGTGGCAGATCAGCAGTGGCGGAAAGCAAGTTGGCAAGATTCCCATGGGCATCAGCATACTCCGGTTGAATGCGTATCGCCTGCCGGAACGCCGATTCAGCTCGCACTGGCTCGCGCTCGGCGAAATAAATCACGCCGAGATTATTAAATGCCTCAGACATATCCCGGTCCAGCTCAATTGCCTTCTCCAGCGCCGCAATTGCCTCCGGCTTCTTCCCTTGTGCCCGGTATGTGAGCCCCAGTTCATGCCAGGAAATTTCGTTGCCGGGTGCTTCGGCAAGCGCCTGCATCAGATACTGGGCAGCTTCCACGTAATTTCCGGCACGCCTGAGCGCGGCACCCAGCTTCTGCAAACCGGCAGCGAATTTTGGGCTGCGTTGCACCGCCTGCCTGTAGTAATTCAGCGCCTTTTCCAACTGACCGTTCTCGCGCAACGCGTCCGCCAATTGCAGATAATATTCAGGCCCTTTAGGTGAATGCTTTTCGATTGCGGCAGTAAGCTCTGGAATGCCTGCCGCCAAATTGCTCTTATCAATCACCTGAGCAAGGGCGAGGTCCAAATCGTTTTCCGGCGTTCGCAACAATGCCTTCGGGTAGTAGGGTATGACTGGGCCTCGGTAGGCCGTATTACCTGTTTCGTGCCGCTCCTGAATTTCCGCAAGCAGGTCACCGGCTGGTTTGCGTCGCTGGATGTAGTGATCGGTCATCACGGCGTGCACCACATCTTCTGTTCGCCGCTTGGGCATATGGCATTGGGTGCAGGTGGCGGCCGGCGGATGCTTGCGCGCGGCTATCAACTGGTCGACCTTTACGGCGTGACAGTTGCGGCATGCCGCCGTATAGTGGCTCTCGGCTTCGGCACCCTGCGGAATGTTGTGCGGATTATGGCACGTGGTGCATTTCAGTGCGCCTTTGCTTTGGAGAAAACATTCCGATTTTTGCAACCTGTACGCTGAGTGGGCAATCTCGAACTTGTTGTCACGCCCCTTGCCTGGCGCATGATCGAAGAATAGTTCAAAGGAGCTAAGCGGGTTGGCAGGGTTGTAGGAGAACGGGCCTTGGTCAACCCGGCGAATGGAGTTTGGAAGGTTGAAACTGGTAGTCTCAAGATGACATTGCATGCAGACTTCCATCTGACGCTCAGGACTCATTCGCCCAGGATTCACGATGGAATTGCGCACCTGCTGTGGTGTTGAGTTGGCGGAGCGTGCCACACTCCCATGCCTTTCTCCAGGGCCGTGACATCGCTCGCAATTGATGCCTTCGGGCAGCGCACCAGTGTAAATGGGTTCGGCGAACGCATGCTCATTTTCCTTCGGGATGTTCGGGTACCCGTTATGACAGAACATGCATTCGTAACCCAGAGCTCGGCGGAAGCCATCGTGATTGGGCTGGTCGTAACCTGGGTTCATTGCCCAATAGCCGCCTTTTTCGGCGTACCAAGCCAGCGGCAGTTCGATCAGTTTGTTCGCCGGATTCCGGTAAATATAGGTGCGAGCGTGATTGCCGGAACCCATGATGTAGTGAATTTGCTTTTCCATCACATTGACTTCCCTGCCATCGAAACCGATCTGGTGGCGGCGCTGATAATACTTGCCATCGCGCTGAAGCATGGTGAAATAGCTGTCCGAAGGCTTGTGGTAATACGTACTGTTCCTGGTGAAATCCTCGATGGTGTTTGCATGTGTGGGCCGGGAGAAGGATCGCCCCATGCCGGTTTTCTGGTAGGTTTCCCAGATGCCGCGGTGACAGGTGGCACACTCTCCTGAACCTGCGGATTGGGCGTGGGCCGTGGGCTCAGGCAACCATCGATTGCCAGTGAAGTACTTCACTGCGAACAGCGACCCCAGTAGGATAACCGCAGACGCCCCAAGCCGCCATTTCGTCGAGTACGTTAAGCCCAAGAGTTCTCATGATATCAAAGGCATTTCCGGGGACAATCGTTTACGTGAATAAACTCCGCTCTGGAGGCGTATCCTTTCACAGATGACCAACGCCCAAAATGAGGCAGCAACTGTCTGAAATTCAGCAACGATCATTTAGGTGGATCGCCTTCCCAAGCTTCGAACTAGACGGGAATGTGGAGTTTCTGCGCCTATTTCGAGAGAAATAGACGAGGTTCGCACAACTAAGCATTTCGAGCATCCAAAGTCTGGACGAGCAACCCGAGCAAAACCGTCAATGGCCGCGACCGAAATTTAAGACCCCTTTTAGAAGAGTCGTTAGGAAGTGTGGATCCCCTTCCATGTAAAATGTGATTCCGGCTGGATCTTCGTTTGTTGGGGCCGGACAGTTCGCGTCCCCAGGGCTCATGTCCTCACCGGCGTGAAGACAGAGATGCTTTTGGTGTCCCTCACGATCCCAATAATGAACGGTCCTTAGACGGCGGTCTGTCTCTTTTGCAAAACATCTATGATTAAAGAATGAATCGAACAGGCATTCGCCAAATTGGCGATTCGGAAGATCGATTACGAATTGGTTGTACGGATTACCCTTCTTAGTTGAAATTTTAAGTTCTTCCCCGTTGGTGTCTTTAAGTGCTATCTCCTTATTCATGTCAACGTTATACTCCGTCTTCCCATCGCGAAAGTGGATTTCAACTTTTTCCAAAGTAGTAATATCCCGGCTAAGTTGCTCTGCTCGGCCATCACTACCGGACTTCACTTTCATCGAGTGGCTGGTCGCACTAAAGTCAATTCGCATCCGCGGGTTGTCAACAACGATCGGGTCGTCGTGTCCACTAAGTATTCTAATTAGGCCTAGTACGGCCGGGTAGAGAATAAGTATTCCGCCAGCTGCAAAAGCAAACTTTTTTCTTAATGTCATTTTTTCTTCCTCGCCTTTTTCATGTCGCTCTCAGCGATAGTTGCAATGTCCGCTCGTCGACGCCAACGATCAAAATCCTGATCTCGAACATACAGGCGGAAAATATCCAACTGTCGTGACGCTTCTTGATCAAAAATCTTCGCTTCTTCATGGCGCCCACGACTTCGGCTCGCCCATGCGCGAATCGTGTACGCTGCCCAGCTTTCCTCACTGCAGTGACGCCTTGAAAGTTCTTCAGAAACCGCAGCCGCGTGCGATTCAGCTTCGACAGGCATCCCACTCCGCATATATGCTTCCGCCACGATCAACTGAGTATTAAGCAAGGATTTGCGTCCTGCTGCGCTTTGCGAGTATTCGATTCCCTTCTGGCAGTACTTGCGGAGTCCTTCCGGTTGGCGACTTGCGCCCGCAGTATAACATAAAGCCGCTTGCACCTGTGCATCTCGAAACCCATTGGGTGGGAGCCCCAATCTCAGCGCGGCTTGGCCTGCAGCTACGGCAGTTCTGTAATCCCCCGACCGAAGTGCCAGATAAGCGGCCCCGATCTCAACCCGTTGTTGGAGTTCGGCTGGTGTTTTCTCGAGTTCAGGCAACAGCTTTCGTGCTTCATCCAAGAGTTTGGCCGCGTTTGCCATGCTACCCAAACGCGACTCGATGTCTGAAGTGTTCACAAGAGCATAGAGGAGATTTCTCTTTTTCCCTGATCCCTGGTGGATCTCAATCGTCAATCGGTAATGATGCAAAGCCTCCGGCAGTTTACCCAGTTCGGCCTGGGTCGTAGCCAGATTCTCAAGGACTACCGCTTCGCGCTCGACGTCCTTACGTTCGCGTGCCAGCTTCAGTTGGTTTTCGAAGACTTTTTCAGCTTCGATGAAATCACCTTTAAGCACCAGCGACTGTCCTAACAGCAAGTAGCCGGTTGCCACGTTGCGCACGAGACCTGCGCTTTGAAAAAACGGGAGAGCTGCCTGAATTGACTGTATTGCCTCATCGGCTTTGCCCAAGCGAACATCTACCGAACCAAGTGACATCTGAGCGCGGGCCGTCGATTCGGTGTTGCGAAACCGCTGCGAAATATCGAGGGCTCGCAGAAACTGATTCCTCGCCTCGCCAAATTCGTATCTTTTTAAGTGAATATTACCGGCTGCAAACAATGCCTGCAACGATAGTGTATCTAGCCCATTCTGGTTGGCTAGCAGTTGCGCTTTCGCCGTCTCTTCCTCGGCTTTGACCATGTCTCCCATTTGCCTGTACACGAGTCCTTTTTCCAACGCGACGCGAACGCGAAGCAGGGGATTTGGTGAGGTCTGAGCGATCTCTGAGGCCCCATCCAAAGCACGTTGCGATTCTTCAAGCCGGTCCTGCTCTTCTAAAAAGACTGCACGGTGGAACATTGCCTGCCCCGTACCTTCGCGTTGATCGCGAAGGCGATACAACTCCTCTGCTTTTGAAAGCAGGGCGTTTGCT
>JBBRJC010000399.1:0-4670 GCA_038220135.1 Bryobacterales bacterium
CGTTTCTGCGCTGTATGCTTGGTTACGGGCTGTGTCTGTGGCGCCTTAGGCGTTTGAAGGAAGCGACTCAGATTTTCGAGCGCATGCTTTGGTTGAACCCAACCGATAACCAGGGCTGCCGCTTCTTGCTGGCCGACGTAAAGGCTAAGCGAGTATGGACTGATTCCGACTGAAATTCAGAATGGTTTGGGTTGATAATAGAGAAGAATGATCGATCACAAACCTCTGTTCTTCGCCAGCCTGGCCATGTTCACCGGCCCTCTGTTTGGCCAAAGTGAACCAGCTCTGCGCACTTTTTTCGAAGGGAAAACGGTGCGGGTGAAAATGGATTTGCCTGCCACCAAAGACGGCGTAGACGTAAATTTTCGGAGCGCCCCGCCCGTCGATTTCAAAGCTTACTCGCAACGTATCAAGAACGCTGGAGTATCGGTTCGCAATGGCGACACGATCATGGTTACCCAAGTCCGTGTGAAAGGCCGCAACATCGAATTTCAACTTGGTGGCGGGGGATATGGAACCTTTGGCGACGATTCGGGATCGGTTTCGCTCCCCGTGATTAGCAAGAGCCGCCGTGAATCGGATTTGGAACGAATGGTGCGGGAAGAGGGCGACCGCCGTCGGAGAGAGTCGCTGGAACGGGAGCTTTCGCGGATCCGCTCAGATCGTCAACGTGCCGAAGAACGGCGTCGCGTGGAAGAGGCTCGCTTGCGCGAAATGCGGCGTATCGAAATCATGGAAAAGGCTAGAATGGCCGGCTCCCGGTTCAATATCTGGTATCCGAATAACTATCTGAAAGAATCGATCCCAACGCCGCGGGAGTTGATGGAGACGCTGGACGAATTTATCGACTTCAGGCCTATTGCGGGCCAGCCACAACGGCCGATGATGACCCAACCTCCAGCGCCGCAGTCGCAGCCACAATTTACGCCACGTTCCGACGACAAGCTGAAGCGCGGAATGTCTCGCGCCCAAGTGTACGAAATACTCGGACAGCCGACGGAATTTAAAGATACTAATGAAGGACAACTGCAAATTCGTACCGAGCGATTCCTTACGGCAACGGAAGCAATCGAAGTGGATTTCCTTGAGGGAATTACGATCCGTTACCGGACTACGTCGCGATAATTTTCGGCCAAACCACAAGCCCCAGGGTAGGTGTCTTTGCAGACAATGGCACTTACCCTTTATAATGCTCTTTCCCCCCTAGAAACCAATTCGACATGCTCCTTTACGCAATCACCATTTTTCTTTCCGCATTTCTGCTGTTCCAAGTTCAGCCGATGATCGCAAAATTCATCCTCCCCTGGTACGGAGGATCGGCAGCAGTATGGAATACATGCATGCTCTTTTTCCAGGCAGCATTACTTGGCGGGTACGGTTACGCCCACTGGATTATTCAGAAGCAGAAAACAGGAAAGCAGATCAGGATTCATGCCGTCATTCTGGGCTTGAGCCTGCTAGTATTGCCGATTCTGCCGAGCGACCGTTGGAAGCCTACCGGTACGGAAAATCCATCGATTTCGATCCTGATTTTGCTATTGGTGACCATAGGGTTGCCTTACTTTGCGCTCTCCACCACCAGTCCCCTGCTGCAAGCCTGGTATTCACGGCAGTTTCAGGGGGCGATTCCGTATCGCCTATTTGCCCTGTCGAATTTTGCATCCTTGCTAGCGCTTCTGAGCTACCCTCCGCTGGTTGAACCAAATTCCACGGCTAAACTGCAAGCCTATGGTTGGTCTGTAGGCTATGGGCTATTTGTGATCTTTTGCATTTTCACAGCGTGGAAGAGCAAGGATATTGAATATATACCCGAAGCAAAATCCGAGGATGCACTAGCCGTTCCGCCTTCGTTTGGCGACCAGCTAATGTGGATGGGACTTTCCGCCTGCGCCTCAATTCTGCTGCTCACGGTTACAACCCACCTGACGTCTGACGTGGCTGCGATTCCCTTCCTTTGGCTAATTCCGCTGGTGCTTTACCTGCTAACATTCATCCTCTGTTTTGAAACAACCAGATTTTATTACCGTCCGGTGTTCCTCACGCTCGCCTTCCTGTCGATCGGATTAACGGCGTGGATGCTGATGCCTGAGCGCCCTTCCTGGTTGCCTGCATGGTTTCCCGATCCGTCTGACTGGAACATGCCCAACCTGATTGCTGCCTACTCGCTGAGCATGTTCTTTATCGCACTGAGTTGCCATGGTGAACTGGTACGGCTTAAGCCACATCCAAAATTCCTGACCGGCTTTTATTTCATGCTGTCTGTGGGCGGCGCGGTTGGTGGACTTTTCGTCGGACTGATTGCACCGAACCTGTTCAACTCTTATTACGAGTTTCCGGGTGGCCTCGCGTTAGCGGCAATTTTACTGGCTCTGGCCATGGTTCGAGGAAAAGAAGATTGGTTTGAAGCTTCGAAACTCCGCATGGCCGGGCTGGCTGTTATCGTCCTGTGCCTAGGCGGATTGATGGTGCAATTGGGACGTGTGGTGAAGCACGAACTTTCCGGCTATCGAGTGGTGAAGCGCAATTTCTACGGCCAATTGCGTGTGGAAGAAGAAGATGGGATTCGCAAGTTGATGCACGGCGTGATCAACCATGGCCAGCAGTATGTGGACCCTGCCAAGCGCCGCGTGATCAACAATTATTACTGTACCGAATCTGGCGTGGGCCGCTTGATGGCGACGCGTAATCCGTCGATTCCGCAGCGTGTCGGCATCATCGGCCTGGGTACTGGGAACCTGACTGCTTACGGCCGCAAGGGCGACCTATACCGTATTTACGAAATAAACCAGCAAGTGGTTGACCTTGCAAACACCGAATTTACGTATTTGAAAGATGCCGAAATGCCGATTGAAATCGCGATGGGCGACGGACGTCTTTCGCTGGAGCGGGAACAGCCTGAAAATTTCGATATCCTCACGCTGGATGCGTTTTCGGGCGATTCGGTACCGGTTCACTTGCTGACCAAAGAAGCCTTCGCAGCCTATTGGCGGCATATGACACCGAATGGAGTTCTGGCGGTGCACATCTCAAACAAGTACCTGGAGTTGAAACCAGTGGTTGCGGCAAGCACGGCGGCATCGGGCAAGAAGGCATTTCTGATTGATTATGAGGAGTCGGGTGCTGAAGGCGAAGTTTGCTTTGGGTCGACCTGGGTGCTGGTTATGTCGGAAGCGACGTTGAAGAGCCTGCCACAATTGCAGAAATATGGTTCAGCGCTGGAACCCACTGCGGGTTTCCGGGCGTGGACCGATGACTTCTCAAACATGTTCTCCATCCTGAAGCATTAGAAGATTTGGGGCAAGAGCTTGCCCCAAATCTTCACTCTGGTGTGGGTCCGCGAAATAGATGGGCATTCAAATCGCCCGCTCGAACACACCGGGCCAGGCAATCAAGAGAACACCTGACCGGCCCACGCGGACCGTCCTGTGACACGATTGGCGGGGTAAAAACCCATTCAGGCACACGGAACCTCGAACCGATTCGCATGCTGCGTCACCGTGTCCAGTTATTAAACCTGAATTCCGAAGTTGCTCTGTAAATAAGATTTCGGTGCCGAGGGAATGGATTTCGACCCAAGGGATATTCGTAAATACCTTGGCAAAAGAGCGTCCCGAAGAGTCGGGACGCGGCAGACACGAGTGTCCGCGCCACAGTTGACTATTAGATTTGTCCAAATTCGGAATGCAGGTTTAAGCGGGAATTCTGGCATCTTTCCAGGCGGGTAAGAAGATGGATGCCGGTGCCACGATTAGCAGTGTTGGGGCAACACCACGAAGGTTAGTGAATCGAGCGGACTAACCTCGAACAAGACTCCGGATATAGTCTTCGGCAACAACGCAGCCGCACCGAGGACTGCGGCAATTCCGGCAAGCGCAAGACCGGCACCTTCGCCAATCAGATGACGCCGTGTGCACCGCGCAAGGCGACCATAAGCATTTAACGACGCGCCAAAGGGACTCTGCTCGATACTTGGGACGGAATAAAGAGTTCATCTGCTGTAAAAAAGTTGGCATTGCTTGAAGTATTGGTATACAATTTCCTGGACCTATCCCATGAAATGGAGCAAGAGATGAATATTTCAAAGCGTTGTGCCGCAGAATTCCTTGGCACTTTTTGGCTTGTATTTGGCGGCTGCGGCAGTGCCGTACTGGCAGCCGCATTTCCAAAAGTTGGCATCGGGCTAATGGGTGTTTCCTTAGCCTTTGGACTTACGGTGTTGACTATGGCCTACGCAATCGGCCATGTCAGCGGGTGCCACTTGAACCCCGCTGTGTCGGTCGGACTTGTGCTTGGGAAACGCTTCCCGGTGGGTGAATTGGCGCAATATATCGTGGCACAGGTTCTTGGCGGGATCGCCGGTGCCTGGGCTCTTTATTGCATCGCTTCCGGTGCGCCGGGGTTTGACCTTGCGGGCGGTTTTGCGTCCAATGGCTTTGGCGCACACTCCCCTGGCGGCTACGCAATGGGTGCTTGCTTCCTGGCTGAGGTATTGCTGACTTTCTTCTTCCTGATTATCATCCTTGGGTCAACTGACAAGAGAGCGCCGAGCGGCTTTGCTCCGATCGCAATTGGTCTGGGACTGACCCTGATCCACTTGATCGGCATTCCGGTGACGAACCTGTCGGTGAACCCCGCGCGCAGCACTGGACCGGCCGTGTTTGTTGGTGGCT
>JBBRJC010000400.1:0-4661 GCA_038220135.1 Bryobacterales bacterium
TAAGCCCTTCACCGCTGATACGGTACCTGCACTGCTCTATCAGATCATTGAAAAAGCGCCAATCACGCCGCGCCATTGGAACCCATCGCTAAATGCAGAAGTGGAACTGGCATTGGGGCTGGCGTTATCAAAACGGCCGGAAGAACGCTTCAAAAATTGCAGGTTATTTGCCAAGGCGCTTACCGGAAAGTGGCAGCCTGTGGTGCAGGACACTCATCTTTCCCTACCAACGATGGTGGTCCCGCCGCCCGGTGTAAAGCCGGTCCGTCGCCGCAGTTTTGGCGTCAGCAAAGTTGTGTTGAGCATGCTCGCGGTTATGGCTCTGATTTTTGTATCCATCCGCTTTTTCACCAACCGGCCAGTGGAGCAGCCGCAGGTGCGAGAGCTTCCCGCCGCCTTGCCGCCGCCTATTAGTGAGCCCACCAAACCATCGCCGATGGACGAATCACCCGTCGTTGCGCCGCCTCCACCGCAACCCGTAGTTACTGCTCCTAAGACACTTGATGTTGCCAGTGCTGGTGAATATGCCGTGCGCATCTCGACCACTCCCCCCGGTGCCAAAGTCTTGATCGATGCCGGTGCGCCGATATGTACTTCGCCCTGCTCGCTGACGTTGCAACCAGGCAGGCACACACTTTCGGCCACTCTCAATGGTTTCAATTCAGCCTTCAAAGTGTTTCAAGTACCCGATCAAACGGAGCTCGCAATTACTCTCGATCAGCCTTCGGGGCAATTGCGCGTGGTCACAACGCCGGTGGGTGCAGACATATTTATAGATGGCGTGATGCGTCCGGAAAAATCGCCGGCGCAAATTTCGGTTCCTGTCGGGCGGCATCGGATTTCTGTGGCCATTCCGGGGCACGAACGGCGCGAGCAGGACCTTGATATTCGTGATGGAGTCAGCGCTGAATTTCGCGTGAATTGGTAGCGAAGTGCTAGAATCGGGAATCCTGATGGAGACAATCGGAAGATACGTAATTGAAGGGGAACTGGGACGCGGGGCCATGGGTGTGGTTTACCGTGCAAAAGATCCTGTGATTTCGCGCGTTGTGGCGATAAAACGAATTCGCCTGGATGTGTTTCAGGACCCGGCAGAGTTGGAGATGGTGCGCCAAAGACTTTTCCGCGAAGCGCAGTCAGCCGGCTGTCTGTCGCACTCTGGCATCGTGACCGTTTATGACATTCAGGAAGACAAGGGCATGACCAATGTCTTCATGGAATTTGTAGACGGCGAGCCGCTGGACAACGTAATGCGCAAGGGTACTCTGAACCAGGCGCAGATTTTGAACATTCTTCGCCAGTCTGCCAGTGCGCTTGATTACGCTCATTCCATGGGCATCGTGCACCGCGATATTAAGCCTGCCAATATCCTGATACGCAAAGACGGTGTGGCGAAAATTGCCGATTTCGGTGTTGCCAAAATTCAATCCCAAAGTGCCACGCAAACTGGCATGATTTTGGGCACGCCAAGCTACATGTCGCCGGAACAAGTGCAGGGGTTGCCGATCGACGGACGCTCCGATCAGTTTTCGCTCGCAGTCATGGCTTTTGAAATGTTGACCGGATCCAAGCCGTTTAAGGCGGAATCGCTGGCCACGTTGATTCATCAACTGATTGCTTCAACACCGATGAATGCCTCCGATGTGAACCCCACTTTGCCCGCTGGAATCAATGCCGCTTTGCATCGTGCCCTGTCGCGCGAAGCGAAGGACCGTTATCCGAATTGTGCCGCTTTTATTGCGGAATTGGCGGGTGTTGACGCATCTTGGGAGGTACCTGGCAAGCCCGGCGTGGGTGAGTTGCCGACCATGATCGCATCCTCGCAACAGATGACCGCTGTGCAATCTTCGCAGCAGGTTTTGTCAACGCAGGCTCAACTTGCGGACCGTACTGCCGCTTTCCGCAATCGCATCACTTTGAATGAAGAAGCGAAAGCCGCCGTCGTAAAGCCGGCTCGTCCGAAAGAGAGCATTGTCCGAACAATACTCGCACTTCTGGTTTCCTTGTGTGTGTTGGGCCTTCTCGGCTTTGGCGCATTAAAATTGTACGAGCGGCAACAGACTCAGCCTTTGAAAATGAAGAGCAAGAAGCAAGAAAAAAATGAACCCTAACCTTACCCTTTCCCGACGTCAGATTTTCGCGATGACTGCTGCGGCAGTCGCTTTGCCGGAAACGTTTGCAGGTCCGAAAAAAGACATGATTGTTCGATCCACAAGGCCTGAGGATTTGGAAATGCCGCTTTCGGCTTTCGGCGATTTCATTACGCCGATTGAACACTTCTTCGTCCGCAGCCACCACTACGTCCCCACGGTTGAATTGAAGGATTGGCGGCTGAATGTGGGCGGCGAAGTGGCAACGGCGCTCACTCTCACCATGGACGATTTGAAAAAATTGCCAAAGGTGGAACTGATTAGCCTTCTGGAATGCGCCGGTAATGGGCGTGGTTTTATTGAGCCTTCCGTGCCCGGTTTGCAGTGGGAATTCGGCTCTGTAGGCAATGGAAAATGGGCCGGTGTCCGGCTGTCTGATGTGCTAAAAAAAGCCGGCATCAAGACCTCGGCAAAGGAGATTTTGTTCGACGGCGCCGACGTTCCAGTGGGCACCATGCCTGAGTTCAAGCGGACTGTGCCGCTTGCCAAAGCGATGCACGCCGATACAATTCTTGCCTACGAAATGAATAGCGAAGCGCTTCCGGTTTCGCATGGCTTTCCGCTGCGTCTGATTGTTCCTGGTTGGGCTGGCGATTCCTGGGTGAAGTGGGTCACCAAAATTGAAGTGCTGGACAAGGAATTTGACGGCTTCTTTATGAAGACCGCATATCGTCATCCGGGAAAAAATGTTGTCCCTGGTATTGCTATTGATCCGGCTGCAATGTCGCCAGTAACTTTCCTGCGCGTTAAAAGCCTGATCGCAAGTCATGTTAGCGGAAGCAGCGTTGCTCCGGGTCCAGTGAAATTGACCGGCGCAGCATGGAGTGGCGATTCACCTTTGGCTGGTGTCGATGTCTCAACCGATGGCGGACGGAGTTGGCATGCAGCGCTTGTAAACAGCACGCGCAGCCCTTATAGCTGGCGTCTTTGGGAATATCGGTGGTCGCCAACTAAGGAAGCGTATTATCAGATCATGGTGCGCGCGAAATCTGCCAATGGGGAAATGCAACCGTTTGTGCAGGAGTGGAACCCATCCGGCTACGGTCATAATGCAGTGCATACAATCGGCATCAATGTTTCCGCCAAGCCTGCCGTTGCGGGTTCGGTTGCCGGGAAAGGAAATGCTGCCGCCTTGCCAGCCGAGTATCGCGCAGCTTGCATGGGGTGCCATGCCAACGACGTCGTGGAGCAACAGCGATTAACTCGTGGGCAATGGGACAAAGAAGTAGATAAGATGGTCAAGTGGGGTGCGAACGTAAAATCGGAATATAAGAATCAATTGGTTGATTTTCTGGTCAACCGGTGGGGTCCGCGCGCTCGCTGATAAGATCGGATTGAAGTAGAAAGATGGAGGAGAAATAATGGAACGTTTCGATGAATTGAAGTTGAAGTATCAATCGGTCATGAATTTGATCAAGATCAAGGGTGTGGTTTTGGCCCATTGTCATGTGCAGGACAACAAGCTGGTATTGCAGGGCGCTGCGCCTTCTGAGGACGTCAAGAACGACATTTGGAACCAGGTGAAGCTGGTTGATGCATCGTTCAGCGACTTAGTCTGCGATTTGTCGATTGATGAATCCCTGGCACCTCCTGCTCCAGATGTACGCACATACACGGTGGTTGCAGGCGATTCTCTCTGGAAAATTGCCTCGCATTTCTATGGCAACGGATCAAAATATCCGAAGATTATTGCTGGGAACCCGGGCACACTGGTTGACGACAAATCAGTGATTCACCCAGGCGATGAGCTGATCATTCCTGAATAAGTTTGGTTTCGTTTGTGAAAAAGGAGCGGGCTCAGGTCTGCTCCTTTTTCTTTACAGCCGGTCGTCTTTTCCCACCACAATAAACGGGGCACAGTAGAACGGATGCTGGTACCGCCGGTTGGTTTTAACTGTCAGCGCGGCTGCTGCGCCTGGATTTTTTTCAAGGCTTTAAGAAAATCCCGAAAAGCGCTGTTGAACTGGCCGCTTCAAACCTTCTATTGGTTAACAATACTTGTAGGCACTCCTGCTTGCCCAATTGAGGCCAGCAATACCTTCGCCATAAGCAACCTGACGATTGGCAGGCGCTGATCACGACCTGGGGAGGTTCAACTTTTCACTTGGCAATCTTTGGGCGGTTTCGGGGAGTAATCTTCGAGGGTCGCACGAGCGCATTGCGAGCCGCACTTGAAGGCGAACTGATTGTAGCCAAGTCAGATGGTGTAGTTGTTTTGGCGCGAGTCCCATTTATTGTGGATCCATTTTCATGTTGTGCTACTTGGGGGGCTTCGATATAAAAGTTTCCCAAGCTCCGGAGACGACACCCCCGTCCCCGATCTTGGAAGTTTGCGAAGTTCCGGAGATGACACCCCCGTCCCCGATTTTGGTTTCAATATTCGATTGTCAAAGACCTACGCGGCACGGTTGCTTGGTGACTCGATTTTGTTGGCCGAGCTTGCCCTGATTCTCACGATGAGTCTGGCGATTCTGTTTCGCGGGTGACTTCGATTTCGCCCGGTTCGGCCAT
>JBBRJC010000401.1:0-4649 GCA_038220135.1 Bryobacterales bacterium
CGAAATCTAACGCACAGACCAACTTCGGAATTCAGGATTATTGCTCCACGCCCGCAACGGTACTATTTCCTTTGTGACCCGCAACAGGGTAAAGTCAGAGACGGTACAACCATCGTGACCCAGGAAAGTGTCAATCCGGTAGATTGGGTTGAGCGCGTGCAAAATGGCGATCGCTCGGCGGAAGACGCAATTGTCGTCTATTTCCGGCCACGTGTCACTGCTTTCACTCGTGTCCGCATGCGCGATCAGCAGGCAATAGAGGAGATCGTTCAAGACGTTCTCTGGGCTGTAATCAAGGCCATTCGCGAACGCCGTCTGGAACAACCTGCACAGTTGGCTAACTTCATTTTGTCAATCGCCCGGCACCGCATTTCCGATGTTCACCGTCAGGCTTTCCGCAATCGATTCGATCCCTGGCCCGAAGATTTCGACCCGCCTCAATTGCCCAATGACACGGCCCCCAATGAAGAACGTTCTGCCGCAGCAAAGGATGCAATAGACTCGCTCGAACCTGCAGATCGCGCCATCTTAAACATGGTTCTGGTTGAAGGAATGAAGCCAGGCGCAATTGCCGATCGCCTGGGTTTAACTTCCGAAGTAGTGCGTCAACGTAAATCCCGCGCATTGAAAAAGGTTTATGAGATTGTTCAGTCACAAAGTCCCGATGCGCAACGACAACCAACTCGAAGGCCCCCACCGGAGTTAGGATGAATTGTAATCAGATTCAAGAGACGGACGCAGTGGAACAGTATGTGCAAAATACTCTTTCACCGGAAGACGCAAGCGCTTTTGAAGAACACTATTTTTCGTGTGATCACTGCAACGCCAAACTGCAAAGCGTTTTGGCTGCGCGCGATGCTTTGATCCAACACAACCGCAAGGTTGTTGAAATGCCCCAACCCGCCGCCCCTTCGGTATGGCGAATAGTGGCATTGATCGCCGCATCCATCCTCATGGCCACTGCGATTTGGCAAATGCAGAAGGCTCCCGGTTCTACACTGGACAATCAAGCAGTCACCTCGGTTTCGAAGCCCAACAAGCTGATTGAACTGGCCCGCTATGAAGCTCCAAAATTTGAAGCGGTAACCTTACGAGGGCAACAAACAGAAGGCAAGGCATTGTTCAACTCCGCAATGAAAGATTACGCCGCCGGTGATTATGCCAAAGCGCTGGCGGGTTTGAACAAAACCTTGGAGCGCGACAACACGCTGACAGCAGCGCACTTTTTTAATGGTGCGTGCCACTTGCTATTAGGGCATCCGAGCGATGCAATCGCGCAAATGCAATTGGTGATGATGGATAACGATTCGCCATTTTTGGATGAAGCACGTTGGGCTTCGGCCAAGGCCTGGATCAGCAAGGGTGATGTGCCCAAAGCCCGTTCCCATTTGGATGTAATCATCTCGGGCAAAGGTGACTTAGCCGCACGGGCAACAGCTCTGAGGGCCGCAATCGAATGAGATTCGCAATTCTGGCTATCCTGATTCCGATACTTGCTTTCGCGCAAGATCGTAAAGCCAGAGTTGCCGATCTGCTGGTGCGCATGAATTATGCAGGCGCTCGCCAGCAAGCTCAAGCACTTCTAGACGAAACTACTGCTGCCGGAAAAGCTGATCAACTCGAAGGCGCCGAAGCTCTTGAGTTGTTGGCCACCGCCGAAATCAGAGGCGGCAATTTCGGGCCCGTCGTAACCAAATTGCTCGAAAACGCTGCGGCAATTAAACAGCACTTGACCGGCGCAGAAAGCCTGCCCATGGCCCGTAACATCGAACTTCGAGCGATGCAGAAAGATGCTGCCAGTGACTATAGAGCTGCAATTGTGCTCTACGATCAAGCCTTTGCACTTCAGACCAGGCTGCAGGCTGATTCACTAACCATGGCCGCTTCACTCGCGCTGCTGTCAAATTCTATGCGTCAAGCTGGCCGTGAGAATGAATCGATCGGTGTTGCACGGAAATCACTGCAACTGCGGCTCACGGCAAATGCTTCGGAAAGATTGATCGGTGAAAGCCACGCGAACCTTGCCTTGTGTCTCACCAAGTCCGCTCCCGTCAATTGGCCCGAAGCATGGGAAGAATACCAGATTGCCATTGCTCTTCTTTCAAAAAACGCCGGACCAGATCACCCCATGCTCGGCCGGCTCTACGGTAACATCGGCTCGTTTTTCAATGAAAAGCACGATTATGTCGAAGCCCGGAAATATCACCAGCGGGCTCTTGCAATTCTTGAAAAGGAACTAGGTCCAGATAGCCCAAGATTGGTGGCTCCCATGAATAATCTTGGCTTGGCATTGAAAGATCTGGGAGAGTATCCGGCCGCGAAAAAAACGCTGGAACGGGCACGTGCGATTTCTGAAAAACGCTTCGGTGCCGATCATTCCAACACTGCAACCGTTGAAGCGAATCTGGGCATTGTGTTGAAGGAAATGGGCGACTACCTGGGTGCGCTTCACTGCTACGAAAAGGCTCGTGTCATTCAGGAAAAGCGGCTCGGTCCAGACCATCAATTTGTTGGATCTTTAACCTACAGTCTGGCCAATTTGCAGGATGGCTTGGGTAACCACGCAGAAGCGGAAACGCTGGTGGCACGGGCACTGAAAATATTTCGCACCAAGTTTGGGGAAACCGATCCACGGTCTATCCAGGCCCTGCGCGCCAGTGCTTCTCTTAATTCAGAATTAGGCCGTCTCGCACTCGCAAAGCAGCAGGCAGAGCAGGCTTTGGAGCTTACTCTAAAAAATTCGCAATTGGATTCCACCGTGCTGATCATGGCCCAACATGGATTGGCCGCCGTATTGTTCAAACTAAAAGATTTCGATGGAGCCAAGGCGCAAATGGACGAAGTGCTGCTGGCACGTTCCAAAAAAACGGACGTAGCGCAGCTTCCGCTTGCGTCGGAATACGACTTGATGGGTCAAATTCTGGAAGCACAAGGCGAGCATAAAAAAGCAATCGTATGGCACGAAAAAGCAATTGAACAATTGTCCAGAATTGCTGGCCCAAACGCAACTGCACTTCCCGGCATTCAAGAGAATCTGGCAGTGGCATTAGCTGGCGATGGCCGGCGTGCCGAAGCTTTGGCCGCAGTGCTGGAAAGCCAACGTCTGCAAGAGGATCACCTCCGTCTGGCCGCTCGCGGACTTTCCGAAAGGCAGGCATTGCTGTTTGCAAAGAAGCGAACCAACCGCCTCGACTTGATGATGAGTCTTGCCGATTCACTTCAAGACAAGCAGGCGGTCTGGAACCGGCTGATTCTGAGCCGCGCTTCGATACTCGATGAATCCAGTGAAAGGGCTCGCCGTTGGCGGCGTGAGCCCGATCCCAAAGCCGCTGCAATTTGGGAAGAACTGACGCAGGCCCGAACAAATTTGGCGGCCCTTGTGATTCACGGACCATCTGAAGGCAGCCGCGACTTTTTGAGCAAGGTTGAGCAGGCGCGCGCGGTTAAGGAGCAGTTGGAACGCAACCTTGCCGAACGCAGCCAATCCTTTCGCGGTGAGTTGGAGCGTGAAAGAGCAGGCCTTGCCGACGTGCAATCGAAGCTCCCTGCAAAGAGCGCCGTGGTGGCCTATTTTGCAGCGGAAAACATCTATGCATTTATCACCGGGACAGACGGGGAAGTGCATACTCAATTGCTGGGAACCAACGCCAGCATCAACAAACTTGTGGCCGCATGGCGCAAAGAAATTAACCGCGAACGGGACAGCGTTGGCCGCAATTCAGCGAAAAATGAACAGAGCTATAGATCCGCCTCGGCCGCTTTGCGCAAGGCAGTGTGGGACCCAATTAGCCGCTACGCAGGTAAGGCTGAGCTCGTGTTTCTGGTTCCCGACGGACAGTTGCAAGTTGTAAACTTTGCATCGCTGGCAGTGGGTGATTCTGCCTATCTTGCCGAGCGCGGTCCAGTGATGCACATCCTCACCACCGAGCGCGATTTGATTCAGCCACCACTGTCACCGCAACAAGTGACAAAGACTGTGCTCGCCGTTGGCAATCCCGCCTACGATACAAAGGCTGCTCCCCAGATTTTAGCCAAACGCTTTCGCGGCGCCGTTTCCACATGCAGCGATTTCCAATCGCTTCGCTTCGAATCTCTTCCTGCTTCCGGCAGGGAGGCCGAAGTGGTAACGGCGATCAGTAAGCGTCAGGGTCTGATAACAACTCTGTTAACTGGTGCCGGTGCAACTGAATCAGCGGTAAAGGAATCCATTCGCGGACAACGCATTGTTCACATCGCAACGCACGGATTTTTTCTTGATCAGGCCTGCCGCAATAACCCGGCAGCGCAAGAGAATCCGTTGCTACGTGCGGGCTTGGTTTTCAGCGGAGCCAACCAGCGCAGCAAAGCGGGTGAAGGCCAAGAGGATGGAATCTTGACGGCGGAAGAAGCCGCTTCGCTCGACCTCGACGGAACCGAGTGGTTAGTACTTTCCGGCTGCGATACAGCCACTGGCGAATTGCAGGGAAGTGAAGGCGTGATGGGTCTGCGGCGTTCATTCCAAATCGCCGGTAAGATTGGGCGGGTGGCCCAGGCTTTAGGGGCAAATCGGGGACTCCCCAATTTGTCCACGACTTGACCCCTTCTAACGATCCTCTCCGCGCGGTAAGGCTCGGACTACCAACTCATATTCAGCCGCCGAATATTTACAG
>JBBRJC010000402.1:0-4644 GCA_038220135.1 Bryobacterales bacterium
AGAAAAGTACCCAGTTTGAGCATAACGTCTTAATTATAGCGCGACAAAAGGCTCAAATAAAAATACGGTACTCACCCTACACTTTTCAGTTGTTTCCGCCGACGTGTTGGGTGTTGGTCCAGATTCGCTCTAAACCAAAAGGCAGCGGAACGGGCTTCGATGTGTCATAGTGTTCAGGCTGGCGAGACGCGATCACCTGAATGATTTTTTCAATCACCAGAGCCGGGATCCTCACGCTTTGGAAGTAGGCCTTTTCTATGGAGAATGAGCCAGTTCGGTTTTGGGAGTTTACACGGATGTCTACCCAGATTGCTTTTTTACCGTTCAGGACGGGTTTTAGCAGCATGGGGATAGTTCCCGGCTTCCATTGTTCGACGGCATCAAAGTTTATGACCGTATATGTCGATATGTAGTTTTGAGGGAAAAACTTGACCTGCATACTTTCCAGGCCAGGCAGGGGAGTCACTTTCTGGGAATGGACCAAATACTGGTTCACTTCAGATTCGGTCAAATCGAAAGATACAGGCGGCGGCTTTTGACCGTTGCGCCTTAAGTTGGCTGAGCCGTTGAGTCGATTGAATAGATCCAGCACCTTAGTGGCAGCTGGAGATGCAGTTTGGCCGTGAGGTTGTGCTCCGGCGACGAAAGGCAGAATGAGGATAAATAAAATGGTTCGCAAACAAAGTCCTCTGGGAGAAGTGGTTTGAGCTACAGTCAAATAAAGAACACCGAAGGAAGCCAGAACGCCCCAGACATGGATCCCACATCTGAGCATAACGCAGGAACGTCGAAAGCTGGAGACAATTACGTCTGGCAACCGGAAGGTCACCCGGTTTCTGTACGCTTGAATTATACTGCGGTCGACAAAATGACGCTGGAAGTAATGCGTGGTTTCGGGTCAATCCCCCGCCGTGGAGCCGAAGTTGGCGGACTGCTGCTTGGCGCCGCTGAAGTGGATGGCAACGAACGGATAGTGAATGTCGTCGATTTTCATCCGGTGGCGTGTGAACATTCCAGAGGGCCGTCTTATCTTCTTTCCGACAAAGATTACGAAGGGTTGGATGCAGCTCTAGAACAGTGGCGGCCGTCTTCAGATCGCGAAGGCCTGTACGTGGTGGGTTTCTACCGCAGCCATACCCGTGATGGGCTCGGAATGTCGCAGGAAGACATCAATATTCTTGACGCGTACCTGCCTGAGGGGACACACCATTCAGAAGCCAAGGTGATGCTTCTGATCAAACCCTACGCCACCAGAGTGAGCGTTGGCGGCTTCTTCTTCCGCGAAAACGGAACATTTGAACGCACGGAATCAAGCTATCTTGAGTTTCCATTCCGCCGCAAAGAGTTAGGCGGAGGTAGTTCTGGAACCGAGCGGTTGGCAACTGCCGCGCGCTTCGGGGAAGCTCGTGTGGCTGAGCCACCGATTCAATTCCCGCATGTGCCTAAGGTGAACGCGCGTGATAATGCGAAAGTACCAGAACGGCAAGAACAAAACCAACCTGCATTTGCCATGTCGGCGCCCTCATTTGGGTACGATGGCACGCCAGTAAAGAAAGAAAGCAAGTTCAAAAGCGGCTGGGTTTGGATCCCGCTTTCTGCAATTTTCCTGTTCATGGGTGTCCTGCTTGGCTTCCAAACAGCAATCACGATGCGTCCGCGTGGACCGGCAGCGGTTGGGGCGGAAGTTTTCAATCTATCGCTGACGGCTGTGAAGTCCGCCGATAGTCTGAACATCACCTGGGATCGCACGGCTCCGGCAATCCGCACGGCTGGCCATGGCGTGCTCTACATCAAAGATGGCGATTTTAACAAATCGTTGAACCTGGATGCGAGCGAGTTACAGGTTGGTAGCGTGGTTTATCGCAAGCCTTCTACGTCGGTCTTTTTCAAATTGGAAGTGTATCCGAAGGACCGAACCACTGTTTCTGAAACCGTGGAATATCGCGAAGCAAAATAGTAGTCTGTCCCAACAATCGCTCATCCTGTTGAAAACAGGATGGGCGGTTGTGTCTATCCTGAATTGCGGAAGTTGAACAAGTTTGATAATCAACTATGGCGCGGACACTCTTCAAACAGGCATTTAGGAATAACCCCTGTGCGAAACCCATCCTAGCCTAACTTTCGCAGTTAAGGGTATTTAGAAAGGCTAACCCGTTTGAAATCAGTGGCGGGTTGTCGAAGGTCTTCACCACAAAACGGGCACAACAGGCGTAGCCGGAGTGGGCGTAGAACCTGACGGTTGGAACCTTAATTCGAGGAGAGGCACCGAAATCTAACTCATTGAAAGTAACTTCGGAATTCAAGTAAATGGGGCACGCCCTTGGCCGCAAGCACTTGCACAGGAAGCACTTATCGCCCCAAGGGTGAGCAGCCGAGCCGCTAAAAGAACCAATGTATCAACCGTCTTGTACCGATTAGTCAGTCCAACTGCCGTTTTTGGCTTAAATTGGCTTCCTTTTACAACCAGCCGATTCCAAATCAGTTAACGGCGAGCGGGTGCCAATCTGACCCGCAAAAACAACTGCACGCCAACCGGATGACCCCCATACACCGGTGCCAAATTCGGGGGTGAATCGTAAACCATCAACTGCCCGCCAATCGCAGGCCGAAGCCAGGTTGTAGGCGGCTTCAATTCGTAAGAATATCCCATCGAATAAGCCCGAACTCGCGTGTACCGCTGCTCTTCCACCAGCCGCACAAATTTGCTCTCTTCAAATAGCAGCAACGAATCTTTGTCTGCCGTTTCTACGCGGCCGTAGATCCAATGCTTGTTGCGCAGGAAAAGCGTCGATTCAGCCAGATACGAATTGTAGATTTGCCCGCGAACACGCGTCGGAATCAGCACAATATGGTCACGCTTTCCGTTGTCCTTTGGTGGTTTGACAACCGCATCGGCCAACAAAGAAGCCAGAAATGCAGCCGCTGTCGGCGTTTGCGTAAACTCCAGATCGTGATTGCGCCCCCAAACCAGCGTAGTCGCCCAATGTCCGCGATTTAGCGGTCGAACATAAGTCAGTGAAGCCGATTGCCGGAACGAATCCCGCAACGGGTGCGTGTTTTCGCGATTATTAATGCGCGCTACCGATACCTGCCCTGCCCAGCGTTGGGTTGGCGTAATCGTCAGCCGCGTAGCAAAAGAATCGATCGCGCCTTTTTCCAAATTCCAGCGCCGCTCATCCGGCTCACGCCCATGAAAGCCTGAAAATTCCAGTGTCGCCGGACCGTGCGCCAAAGCTAGTGTAACTACATTGTTTGCAATGTGAGTGGAATCCTGAAAATGATGTCCCAACGTGGCAATTGGGTTTTCCGAAGCCGAGATCCGATGAATATAAGCCACCGGGCCAATCGCCGGATCGCCCCGCAGCGCCCCGTAGAAAGTAACTGAAGATCGCTCACCCAGCTTGATCTGATAATTGGCCGCCAGTTCCCCGAAAAAGTCATGCGGGTGTTGGCCGTTCAAAATCGGAATGTTTTTATTCGTCTCGCCTTCCTGATACAGCAACGGATAGCGGCCACTGGTAACCAACAATGGTTCCGGACTGAACATCGCCCGCAACGTCAGCGTACCAACGCCAAGCCGTCGCGTAGCCATCGGCATAACAAAGCCAGCCCCGAAAATCTTGTCCCGTCCGCGTGGCCCCGTCTGGTCGGTATACACACCGAAAAGCGTGCCGTGCAGCATCATGTTCCAACCGCCGGCACGCCACGTCAACATATTGTTCGGCGTTGTTCGCGGTTGCACTCCGGTGCCCGATGCATATAAACCACTTGAGGCTGAACTGCCTGGCCCCATAGCGTCCATGCTTTCCATGGGTGCCAAATGCACGTCGCTCAACTGCACGCCCTCAAACGATCCGTGGCCTGCTTTCCAGCCATCCAGGCAATCGCCACAAACGCCTTTACTCTTCGCCTTGGCCGATTTTGCCAGCGCCAGATCGGTACCGCAGGGACATTCTGTTTCAAACGCGCATTGCGTGCACCCGCCGCCAACGCAGCAAAGGAAACGCTTTTCTTTCACCAACGTACGCTTGGCTTCCAAAATACTAGCGCGGAATTGCTGCAACTCAACAGGCAAGTCGCCAGCTGGTTGCGCAATAGCTTGCTTTTCAGCTGGTAGAAGCAGCATGGTTTTGGCAGAAGCCCCTTTCACCGTGCCTCTTCCATTTTTCCATCCGGCCAGGCATTCCCCGCAGGATCCCTTACCAGCCGCAACATTTGCCGCGCAATTGCAGCTTCCAGTAGTTGCCGCGCACAAATCGCAACTGGGCTTGACGCAGCATTTATAGTTGCCGCTTGCCGTCTGCTTTTTCTTTACAGCCGTTAGCGCCTTTCGAGCCGCTTCGAGAGCTTTTTTTGCCTGTGTTGGCTTCGGATTCTTTGCCCCGCCTTCATGGGCGTGCGCGGAAACTGCCAACACTAGCAAGACTGCCCAGAGTCTGAAGTTCACTCTGCGCCTGCCGTTGCGCTCATCACAAACGCGCTGGTAACCACTTTGCCATCCCGCTGAAATTGTGCCCACCCGCGGTAATTGCCGACATCGGGAATACGCTCATCAGGGTGCGAATGAACTAGTGTTACGCCATCTTCGTGAATCAAAATCAGGTGGCCCATTGCACCCAGATACGGCTGCAGGTTTGTTGCAGG
>JBBRJC010000403.1:0-4638 GCA_038220135.1 Bryobacterales bacterium
ACCGTCCAGCACTGCGGCCAATGATCGCGCCCACCAGCCGGATTAACTTTCGGCGTCCGTCCAAACTCACCAAACCCAACAACCATGGTATTGGAAAGCAATCCACGCTCTTTCAAATCTTCCAGCAAAGAACTGTAGGCCATATCAAACATCGGCCCAACCAGATCGCGATAGCAGGAGATCGGACTAAACGGCTTCGACCCATGAATGTCCCAGGTGATCTCATCAAACACAGTTTCAAACATGTTGATGGTCACAAACCGCACACCCGCTTCTATCATTCGCCGGGCCAGCAAACAGCTTTGCCCAAAGCGGTTCAACCCATACTTTTCGCGAATCTTTTCCGGCTCACGATGCAGCTCAAAAGCCGACCGCGCTTTCTCTGAAGACATCAACGTATAAGCCTGCTGAAAAGTAGAATCCAGCAACCGTGCATCCTGCGACGTTTCAAAGCGGTTTACTGCCTTATCCACCATCGCCCGCCAATCTTTGCGCCGGTCAGTACGAAACGCCGTCATGTAATCGGGCGGCAACAAATCAGGCACCCGAAAGTTCGGGTCCGACGGATCCGAATTCAAAATGAAAGGGTCAAAGCTCTTGCCCAAATACCCGGCACTATGTCCGTGAGGCATGTTTCCGCCAGTAGCCCCAATTGGCCGCGGAAGCAAAATATTTGGCGGCACATCGCCTTTGGCACCCTTCAATTTCGACAGCACACAACCATAGGAAGGATGCTCAATGCCACCCTGAAACAACCGTCCCGTCTGCATCATCTGATGGCCCGTATCGTGAACTGCTGCGGCCGTATGATACACCGAACGAATCAGCGAAAACTTATCAGCGTGCTTAGCCATCTGCGGAAAGTTTTCTGAAATCTCAATGCCAGCAACATTCGTCTTGATCGGCTTATACGGCCCACGAATTTCAATCGGGGCGTTGGGCTTCATATCCCAAGTGTCCAGTTGCGACGGCCCCCCAACCAGCATCAGCAGAATACAGTTGACATCAGTCTTGCTTGTATCCACTGCGCCAGCGGCCTTCAGATCGAACATCTGCGTCAACCCCAGACCTAGCGTAGACAAGGTTCCGGCATGCAGAAAATCTCTGCGCCTCGTTCCATCGCAAAACTCCACCGGACGATCAGCGTCTAGACGAAACATCGGCCCTCCACAAACTCAAGCTTTAGCCATATTAATGCTATCGCAACCAAGAACCCAACATAGCCAGACCTGCGGCGATTATGACGAACCCGTTCCTACCGTGTAGTCTTAAAGTATGGACAAACGATTAGCGAAGCGACATAAGCGCCAAGTGGCACGGGCCAAAGATAAGTCAGGCCCTTCGGAACCTGACGTCCGCACACCCGAAGAAATTGAAACCGCAAGGGAAGCCAGCCGCTCCAATATTGGTGGCGCTACAGCCCAGGGCACCAAAGTTGCCGCAAGTGGACAGGCCAACCGTAAGAACTATGCTGCTTCCACAGGCAGTGCGGCCAAGACCGGAATTTAATTTAGCGATTGCGAAGCCAATCGGCCAGGCGTGGTCCCCAACTGGATAAAACCAAATCCGTTGGGGCCAAACCTACCCCGTGCGGACCGTTTTCATAAATGTGCATTTCAGCCGGAACACCTGCTTTGCGCAGCGCCAAATAATAGTAGATACTGTTTTCCGGCGGCACTCCCGTATCGGCATTTGTATGAAATAGAAACGTTGGCGGCGTTTGCGCAGTCACCTGATTTTCACTGGAAAGCAGTTCCACCAGTTTCGGATTAGGCGTTTCTCCCAACAAATTCTTGCGCGATCCCTTGTGAACAAATTGATCCTTGGTAAACGTAATTACAGGGTAAGACAAAATCGCAAAATCCGGCCGTGAACTATTGCGGTCAATCGCATCTTCGGCTTTAGCATCCCCGCCATCGAAGTGCGTCGAAATAGAAGAAGCCAAATGTCCGCCCGCTGAAAATCCCCAAACTCCAATCTTGTCCGGATGAATCTTCCACTTCACCGCACCCGCACGCACTGCTCGCACGGCCCTGCTCGCATCGCCCAATTCCACCGGATGATGATACTTGGGCCCCAGCCTGTATTTCAAAACAAAGGCCGAAATGCCTTGCGAATTCAGCCATTGCGCAATCTGCTTGCCTTCATGATCCATGGCCAGCGCGCCGTAGCCGCCACCAGGAAACACCACCACAGCTTTGCCATTTGGCTTTGCTGCAAGGTATGGCGTGATGGAAGGCTTGTCGATATCTTCCTGCCCCATCGCCCCGGGTGCACCATTCGGCCACAACAGTTCCGGCACTGGCTCCACTGGCCGGCGTTGGCCAAATGCCAGTCCGGCAACCATCAACAGCAATCCTAATCGCTTGCTCATCGCTTTTCCTCGCTAACAATTTTGCCGTCGGAAATAACGCCAACGCAGTGCGTGGTTAACTCAAACGGGTCTCCATCATACATTGCAACATCCCCATCTTTGCCAGCCTCAAGCGAACCAACGCGATCAGCCACGCCTAGAATCCTTGCCGAATCGATGGTGATGCTAGCCAGTGCGTTATCGAAAGATAAACCATTGGCGGCAGCCATCCCAGCTTCAAACAAGACCACACGATTCTTCGGCACATACCCTTCAAACCCACTCTCAATTGCAAACGGAATGCCCGCAGCACGAAGTTTTGCAGCAGTTTCACGGCTGATATTTCCAGTATCCCCGCCAGCCCTTTGCATCGTCGGATGGAGAATCACCGGATAGCCCGAAGCCTTAATTTGATCCATCACCAGATAGGCTTCCGCGCACCCTTCCAGCACCATCTTCAATCCAAATTCCTTGCCCAGCCGGATTGCCGTCAAAATATCGTGCGCCTGATGGGCCTGCACCAGAAACTGCAATTCACCCTTCAGCGCCCTGACAAAAGCCTCAGTCCGCAAATCCCGCGTCTTTTCCTTTTTCTTATCAAACTCCTGGGCCTTCAGAAACTCGGCCCGCAGCATGGCGATCGCCTTCGCCCGCGAACCGGGGGATTTGCCGGCTTCATTCACTAAACCATCGCTGCCCAGTGTCGCCGCAATCATTGCCGCTGGTTTAACCAAGGCAGCTTCCACAGAATTGCCACTGGATTTCACAACCATTGTCTGCCCGGAAACTAGAATGCCCGTGCTGTGCCCAGTGTGAATCGTCGTAACACCATAGCCGCGTACATGGCCGATCAAAGGCTCACGCGGATTGTAGGCATCAATGGCACGCAACTCCGGCTGCATCGGGCTTGATCGTTCCACCTGATCTTGATCGTGCGGTTGAACCAGATAGCCCGAAAGGCCCAGAGCACTCCGCGCGTCAATCAGCCCGGGAGTCACCACTTTAGCAGTCATGATTTTATAGCCTGCCGGAATCGCAACTTGCGCTGCAGTGCCCACGCGCTCTATCTTGCCATCCCGAATCAGCACCACACCATTGCGAATGGCGGCGCCTGCCATGGTGTGAACGGTTTCCCCGCGCACTGCTATCTGTGCCTGGGATGTTCCGGCAACTAAAACAAAACTTAGCAAAAATGTTTTCATGGCTTACTGTTCCTCCGGTCCGTGAATGAGCGTAAAATCCAGCTCATCGTGGCTGGCCCCATAGCCGCCGGTTTGGTAGAGCTTGTCCTTTTCGTTAGAGCGGTCAAACACATTCACCCCATCTACGAAAGTCTGTTGCACGAAGGTATAAACCGAAAACGGATCTCCCGACAGCACGATGAAATCAGCGTCTTTACCAACTTCCAACGACCCGATATTCTGATCCAATTCCAGCATCTTCGCCCCGGCCATCGTCAGCGCATTAATCGCTTTGTCCCGAGGACAGCCAGCCCGCACAGCCAGCGCAGCCGACCGCAAAAAAAGCCGCGACTCCGTCACACCATCATCAGTATGAAAACCAAACTGAGCACCAGCCTTATCCAAGATCGCCGCATTTTCCGGCGTCACATCTTTGGCTTCAATCTTGCCGCCGAAGCTATCCAGCACAATCAACGATGTCCAAACCTTGGCCTTCGCAATTTCATCGGCAACAGCCCAGGCATCGCTGGCATGCTGCAGTACAACTTTGAAATTGAACTCCTTGGCCAATCGCAGAACAGTCAGAATATCGTCGTTACGATGGGTGTGAAAATGAACCACGCGCTTCTGCTCCAGAACTTCCACCAACGCTTCATTGCGCAAATCGCGCGGCGGCAACTTCGATGCGTCCGTCCCTGCAGCCTTCACTTTATCGCGATATTCCTGGGCTTTAATCAACTGCTCGCGCATCATCGCAGCAGCCTTGCCGCGCGTGCCTGGAAATGGTGCAGCCCGCCGCGGATTGGTTCCGTTAGCCATCTTCATCCCACCGGCATTGCGGCCGTCGGGCAGCTTAATCAGCAAGTCATCAATCGAATGACCATCCCGCAATTTCAAGTAAAGCGTTTGCCCACTGTTCAGATGGCCAGAACCGGGCATGATGTTCGCAACCGTAACCCCACCAGCCTGCGCTTTTTGAATGGATGCTGAGCGTACATTGATCGAATCCAGTACGCGCACTTCCGGCTGAATTGGCGCGCTGCCATCAGCCCCAGCAGGTCCGCCCACGTGTGAGTGCGAATCAACCAAACCAGGCATAATCAC
>JBBRJC010000404.1:0-4628 GCA_038220135.1 Bryobacterales bacterium
CGCTTTCCCGCACCAATTGCGCGCTCATTTCATTCTCTTCCGTTTCCCCATCAAAGAAGCCCAGCAAAGGAACAATCTCCGGTGGAATGATGAGAGTTTTGTCTGAATAGCCGTAGCTATCGCGAATCATCAGGCCTGGCCGATCAGGCACCGGCGAAGGCATGATATCCAGGTTGTAGCGGAGACGGGGCAATATGCGCGACATCGCTCTATGATAGCTATATGGAAAAACTTTCCGAAGAAGAAATTGTAGCCCGGCTCGGCAAACTGCCTGAGTGGTGCATTTTTAATGGCAAATTACACCGTGAGTATGTCTTTGCCGACTTCATCCACGCCTTTGGCTTCATGGCCACGGCAGCAATTGCGATCGAGAAAATGAATCATCATCCGGAATGGTGTAATGTGTGGAACAAGGTTAAAATCGACCTCATCACGCACGATGCCAGTGGCATCACAAAGCTCGATTTTGAATTGGCACACCTGCTGGAAGGCCTCGCAAAGAAGCTTGCATGAAACTATTCATTACCTTACTGATGGCTGCTGTTGTAGCGGCGGCACAAGACACATACCCCGGCGCGGCCGATATTGATGCACTGATTAACGACGCCGTTCAACGGGAAGCGATTCCGGGGGCAGTAGTTTTAATCGGCCAGAACGGGCGCATTGTCTACGAAAAGGCCTATGGCAGCCGCGCCTTGGTGCCAAAGCGTGAGGCGATGACCACCGATACGATTTTTGATTGCGCGTCGCTCACCAAGGTTGTTGCAACCTCCACATCGATCATGAAATTAGTGGAGCAAGGCAAGATTCGTTTGAACGATAAAGTGACGCAATATCTTCCTGGATTTCAGGGTGGAAAGAGTGAGATTACCATTCGATTGCTGCTGACCCATTTTTCAGGCCTGCGCCCTGATCTGGATTTGAGGCCAGTATGGAAAGGCTATGAAACCGGCATTCAGAAGGCGCTTGTGGATAAGCCTGTAGCCGCCCCGGGGGAAAGGTTTCAATACAGCGACATCAATTTTATTCTGCTCGGCGAAATTGTACGCAAGGTATCAGGCAAGCCGCTTCCAGAGTACGCGTACGACAACATCTACAAGCCGCTGGGCATGACCGATACAATGTTTCAGCCGCCTGCCGCACTGCGCGCGCGAATCGCACCAACTGAACATTATGCCGGCGACCCAGGGCCGTTGCGTGGCATAGTGCACGATGAAACAACCAAATTTATGGGCGGTGTTGCCGGACACGCTGGCCTGTTTTCAACCGCTGAGGATTTGGCGCGATATGCCGAAATGATGGTAAACGGTGGAAGGCTGAACGGTGTGCGCGTGCTCAGTCCGCTCACAGTGCGCAAGTTTACTGAACCTGCAACACCGGCAGATCAACCGATATTGCGCGGATTGGGGATTGACGTGGATAGTCCCTTCTCGGCAAACCGCGGGGAGTTGTTTCCGGTGGGTTCGTTTGGCCACACCGGCTTTACAGGCACGTCTTTATGGATGGATCCGTCCACCAAAACCTATGTAATTTTGTTGGCCAATAGCGTGCATCCTCATCGACGCCCTCCAATCACGGGACTGCGAGCCAAAATCGCCACCATTGCAGCGGCCAATGCAGGAATTGATGCACCGGACGCGGTTTTGACAGGTTTCAACGAAACCATCACAGGTGCCGGAATTCGGCGTGCCGTGGCCAGAAATGTGGCCGTAGAAACTGGGCTTGACGTTGCCACTGGCGCTGCTTTTCCAATGTTCAAGGGCAAGCGCGTCGGCTTGATAACGAACCAATCGGGTCTGACAAAAGACGGAACCCGCAATGTGGACGCAATGCTGGCTGCTGGCGTGAAATTGGTTTCGCTACTGGCACCCGAACATGGCATTTTCGGCAAAGAAGACCACGAAAATGTGGGCCACACCTTTGATGAGAAAACAGGGTTGAAAGTTTGGAGTCTTTACGCTGGAAAAAACCGCAAGCCATCCGCTGAAATGCTGGCTGGGCTGGATGCGCTGGTATTCGATATTCAGGATATCGGCGTTCGCTTTTATACCTATCCGGCGACGCTATTGGGTGCAATGGAAGAGGCAGCGAAGTACAAGATCCCGTTTTATGTGCTGGATCGGCCCAATCCTTTGAACGGCGTGAATGTCGAGGGTCCGATGCTGGATGCCGGGCTTGAAAGCTTTGTCGCCGCTTACCGCATGCCTTTGCGCCATGGCATGACAATCGGAGAACTAGCCAAGATGTTCAACGCCGAATTGAAGATTGGCCTCGATTTAACAGTAGTTCCCGTGAAAGGCTGGCAGCGTGGTGATTGGTTTGATTCCACGGGAATTCCCTGGGTAAACCCATCCCCGAATATGCGTTCATTGAATGCTGCCCTGCTATATCCGGGCGTAGGAATGATTGAGTATGCGAAAAATTATTCAGTGGGCCGCGGCACCGACGCGCCATTCGAACAAATCGGCGCAAGCTGGATCAATGGCCGGGAACTGTCGCAAACACTTAATGCACGTAAAATTCCCGGGATTCGCTTCTATCCGATTCGCATCACACCAAATGATTCCAACTTCAAAAACGTTCCCATTGAAGGGGTGCGTTTCGTAATTACCGACCGTGAAGCGCTTCGATCCGTGCGTGTGGGGCTTGAAATTGCGGTTGCACTGGAAAAGCTGTATCCGGGGAAGATTGATTTTAAAGGAAGTTTGAAGTTGATTGGGAATGCAAAGACGATTGAAGCGATTAAGGCTACCGAAGATCCGCGCTTGCTCTTCGATAAGTTAGATGAGGAGTTAAAGCCTTTTCTAGAGAAGCGTAAGAAGTATTTACTATACTAGACCTGGGAAACTCAGTTGAATTTGCAATTTCACGCTAAGTAACACTCCCAATAGACTCGCACCACCTGGTACCCTTATACTCCATATAAAGTACTAGTCAATAAGTACTTACTTACAGCATGAGATCACTGGTGCGTTCCCAGTGTTTCCATTTGCTTCCCGGTCAACGGTCTTTGGATCTTCCTCTCCTTTGCCACAATCGGGTTTCGGGGGGCCCCGGTGCAGAGTGTCGCAGCACTGCAACGGGCCTCCTGTTTTCATATGCCAGCTGCGGAGTGGAGTAACTGATTGTGTCCGCAACTTTCCGTATTCTTCAAGTTGATATTACACAACTCGCGGTTGATGTTATAGTTAGTTCAATAGGAAGTAAAGTGGGCGATGCCGTTCTGCGCTGCGGCGGACCATCCATTGAACTGGAGTTAGATCGAGCCCGGCCAGCCACGTCAATTATTGTAACTGGGCCGGGATTGCTACATGCACGCTGTATCTTCCATGTTACGGCACCCGTTTACGTCGATGGAGAGCATGGCGAATTTCAACAGTTAACCGCCTGCTATCGCGCCTGCCTGAATCTGGCGGAATCAAGTGGTTTTTCCAGCATCGCGTTCCCATCACTGGCCACCGGAAAGGGTGGATTCTTAGCGGCTGAGGCCGCGCAAATTGCAATTCGTGAGATCGCAGCGCATTGCAACACACCGGCAAGCAAAATTATAGAAGTGACTGCGGCGTTGGTAAATCCGGCAACTTATCGAATTTACCAGATACTTCTCACACCATCTTCTTGAAGTTTTCCTGCACGAAGGAGGTAAAAAGACTTAACCTAGATAGAGGATGATGATTATATGTTGGTAAAACTCGGTGCACCGAAGCTCGCCGATTTTAAAGATCCAATCGGTGTTTTGACCAGCTGTCATCGACGGATTGAACACTTTGTTGGCATTTTAGAAACGCTGGTGGCCTCAGATGTTCCTATTCCACTGGATGCGGAGCGCCGCAAAGCTCTTGAATCCAGCTTGAACTACTTCCGCAATTCTGCGCCTAAACACATGGCTGACGAAGATGAAAGCCTGTTTCCACGGATGAAAAAGTCCGGAGTGTCTGCTCGTCTCAAGATATTGGCAACACAGCACGAAGAGATTACGCAGTTGCACACTGATCTGGAATCGCTTGGTTTGCAGTGGCTTTCCCTGCCCCGCTTATCTCCAATAACTTGGGAAAAATTGAAAGATACCGTTGACGGAATGAGTTCGATTTACAGCGAACATATTCAAATTGAAGAGCACGAAATCTTCCCCAAAGCAGCCGAATGCTTGTCGCCAGAAGAACTGGCCACAGTTGGGGATGAAATGTCGGCCCGTAGAAAAGACTAGCGTTTCGTCAGTTTTTCGATCTGCGCGCTGTCATAACCCAGTTCCTCAAAAACCTTGGCCGTGTGTTCTCCAATCCCAGGAAAGCGGCTGGGCTGCGTCTTCGGTAGCCCCTCCACATGCACCGGATTTTGGATGGTTCGCGTGCCATCTTCAAGCGTTGCTATCGCTCCACTATGGATCAATTGCGGATCTTCAGCCGCCTCCTCAGTAGATGGCACATTGCTCCAGATCAAGTCATGCTCGGCAAACAAAGCCGCTAGTTGAACCATATCCAGCGCCGCAAACCCTTCATCCAGCAATGCTGTTAAAGCAGCCGCATTTTGCCCGCGAAGAGCCGCCGTAGCAAACCGTTCATCTTCGAATAAATGCTCCCACGCAAGCAGCCTGCACAAATTCGTCCAATCTCGAACCGGCTCAAGCA
>JBBRJC010000405.1:0-4626 GCA_038220135.1 Bryobacterales bacterium
GAAAAGGTCTAGCGACCTTCAAGCAAGAAAGTTGGCACAATACCTTGAACGCTGGAGAATGCAGCAGGCCCAGCGGGTGCCAGATAAGTTGAGGCGCATTGCACTTTGCCCAGATAGGCGTGTGAATACATATCGACGCGCATTTCCTTCATTTCCAACCCACCGTATAGCTGCACGGGGAAAAGCGTGGTGGTTTCCGGCGTTGCTTCCTGCACCACGTAGGGCGTACGAACGGTTGTCTTCAGGGCACGTTCCCAGGATGCGGCATCCATTACGACGCCATCATAGGAAGGATGTTCGGCATTTTCATCATTCGGACGCAAAACCAGGTTGGCTCGATGGGAAACAATGTATTCCATCAAATCCACTGTTTCACCGCGCCAATCGGTTTCCCCGGCACGAACCACACGCGTCCATGGAATGAAATCACGGATTGCTTTGCGTTCGACAGCGGGAAACTTTGCAGTCAGGGAATCATCGGTAATGAGATCGAAAATGGCCCGTTTCTGTGCAATTTCCGCACGGAAGCTATTCACCAGGCAAACAGCCCGCTCACGATAGGCACGCACCAACGGCTGATTAAGGTCATAGCGGATGACAAAATCCTGCATGCTAATGCGGCGTAAAACCAGATTAATCACGAAATCACCGCGCCGAAGCACGCCACCTTTATACTCAAGCTGATCAGGCGACATCACCTCAGCGATGTACCCAGCCTTGCTTAGATATTCAGCAAGCAAAAGATGCTCATTGGAATCCAAAGTGGGAAATGGTGTTTTGGTTTCGAGAATCGCAATTTGCGGCTTGGACTTGCCGCCAAACTCTTTCCACGACTTAAGCGTGGCGTTCAGCATATGCTTCAAGCCCAAAGATTTCGCCAGCTTGTGCTTCTTGCGAAACTCTTTCATTGGGGCGCAATCGAAGAACAATTCCGAAAGGATATCGGTATAAACGATGCCGGCCGGGGCCATAGCACCATAGTTTAGAAAATGGAGGGAACTTTGATTGAGTGAAGCTTCGAGCGTACTCATCGCTGTCAACTCAGCATAACCGGGGTCAGTCAAGGCAAGCATCTTCTCCGCCGGGAGAAGCTCCATGCGTGCCAGCAACTGAGGGTTGGTTAGGGCAGTCTTCTTCATTCGGTTGATTGCCGAGAATAAAGACGCCGAAGCCTTCGCCAGGTGTTCATGCTGCCGCTTAGGGACCAGATGTGGGCGCAGGAACGGGGATATCGGGCGGCCTGAAAGCACCAACCCTCGCGATTGCATAGCATCGCGCAGTTCACTGACCCAGGAAAGGTCTCTAAACGCTTCTGATTCGAGTAATTTGTGGTAGCGGGCTACCGCCTCGCCGAGCTGAGTCATCGCGACCGGAACTCACTTATCTTCAACAAAGTATCTCATACGGGACGGAACTTGTATACCGAAACACACCTTAGCATAGCCTACAAACAACTCATTTAACAACCACTTACAGGAATTAAATTTTTGCATTATGGTAGCGCCTCCCTTCCCTTCCCGGCCCTGAATTGGGACAATAGCAGGCAAATGCGTTATCTGCACATTTATCTACTCCTTCTAACCCTTCCCACGCTTACCCGCGCCGAAGAGGGTATGTGGCTCTTCAATCAGGCACCAAAACAGGCCATCCAACAGAAATACGGCTTCAAATTGACCGATGGATTTCTGGACAAAATGCGCCTCGCCTCGGTCCGTTTCAACAACGGCGGCTCTGGCTCGTTCGTCTCTGGGGAAGGCTTGCTGTTCACCAACCATCACGTTGGGGCCGACTGCATTCAACAACTGGGGTCAAAAGAACATAACTATATGGCCGACGGCTTCTACGCTGGTCGCCGTATTGACGAAAAGAAGTGCCCTGATCTGGAAGTGAATGTGCTGCTGGTAATGGAAGAAGTGACGGCAAAGGTTAACGCGGGCATCACCGAAGCCGTGCCGCTTGCAGAGGCTAACAAGACCAGAAAAGTGCACATGACCGATATCGAGAAGGAGTGTAACACGCGCACGGGCAACCGCTGCGACATCGTTACGCTTTACTCTGGCGGCCAGTATCACCTTTACCAATATAAGAAGTACACCGACATCCGGCTGGTGTTCGCGCCGGAGGAAACAATCGCCGCCTTTGGTGGAGATCCGGACAATTTCACCTACCCGCGCTGGTGTCTCGACTTTGCCCTGTTCCGCGCCTATGAAAACGACAAGCCGGCGAAACCAGCGCAGTATTTGAAATGGTCGAAACAAGGTGCGGTTGATGGCGAACTGGTTTTCGTAACCGGCCACCCTGGCAAGACTGATCGGCTGGCGACAGTTGCCGCCCTGGAATACTTCCGCGATGTCGATTTCAAATTCCGCCTGCCACTTTATGAATCGATGATTGCTCGGCTGATCGCATATGGCGAAGCAGATCCGGAGCAAAAGCGAATTGCCCGCGAAGACCTGCTGAGTTATCAGAACTCATATAAAGCGTTCAGCGGCTTCAACCGAGGCTTAAACGACCCGGAGATGATGAACATCAAACGCGCTGACGAAAAGAAGCTGCGCGATTCGATTGCTGATAATCCCGAAAAAAGCCGCCTGTATGGCAAAGTATGGGGCGAGGTGGAATCGGCGTATAAGGCATATCGCGAATTCTACGAATCTTACTATCTTTGGGAAACGCGCGGGATAGCCGGATCCCAACTTTATCAACGGGCGAAGTTGCTGGTGCGCCTGGCAGCGGAAAAGCCAAAGCCTAATGCAGAACGCCTGCGCGGATATGTGGATACCGCTTTACCGGCGCTGGAAAGCAGCCTTTATTCGGAAGCGCCAGTATATAAATCGCTGGAAAAGCAGTTATTTGAAGAATCGTTCCTACTACTTCAGAAGCTTCGCGGAAACGACCCGCTGGTGAAACAACTGCTGGGTGGACGCACGCCAAAGCAGGCTGCGGATTATTACGTGAACGGGACAAAACTGGATAATGCAAAGGAGCGTAAGCGGCTGGGCGAAAATCTCTCGCTGGTAGCTAATTCAACGGATCCGGTGATTCAACTGGCAAAATTGATGGACCCGATGGGCCGCAAATACCGCAAGGAATATGAGGACAAAATGGAGGCAGTTCTGGCTACGGCATACGGTAAAATCGCACAGGCGCGATTCGCCGCCTACGGCGCCACCGAATATCCAGACGCCACCTTCACGCTTCGCCTGAGCTATGCAAAGATCGCCGGCTACACTGCAGAAAACGGCGAACCGCGCCAGTGGACAACCCGCACTAGCGGAATTTGGGGACACGCTACTGGCGCTGATCCTTTCGACCTCCCACAGTCCTGGAAAAAGGCGAAGCCAGTATTATCACCCAACACGCCTTTCAACTTCGTGAGCACTGCCGATACGCATGGAGGCAACTCAGGCAGCCCGACCGTAAACACGAAGGGTGAAGTGATCGGCATCCTCTTCGACGGCAACATTGAAGGCTTACCGAATAATTACGTCTATCGCGAAAAGCGGGAACGGTCGGTTCACGTTGCCAGCCAAATTATTCTGGAATCGTTGAAAAAAGTGTATAAAGCCGACGCAATTGTGAAGGAGCTCGGAAAGTAGTTGGAAGCTAAAAAGTAGCTATGGGATTGAGCGGCGACCCTGTGCCCCGAGGGACGGGAAGCGGTGCAGTAGTCAACAAAAAGGCCCAGCGCTTACGTGCCGCCGCAGCTGCACTAAGCGCTTCCAAATCGCAGTTGTCAATCATCGGAACACCCATCGCGATCAAGAGCAATTGATGCATTGGGAACGCTACGCCTTTAACGGGCGACGGCATTAATTCCCCGTGCGTGTCACTGCCCACCACAGCCACATCGCGCTGCTTGAACCACCGAGCACAACTGACATGCATCCCGGCTGCTGTCGATTCGGTATCCCAAGCTCCCTTAGCGGCACGCCGCGCCCACCGCCCCGTATAAATGAAAACAATGTCTCCGGGCCTCACTTTAATGCCGGCCTTATTTTCCCAGGCATCCAAATCTGCAGGATATATGGGCGTGGAAAGTTCCAGATAGGGCACTCCCTTCAGGCGCGGAATGTCCATCAAGATGCCGCGGCCCATGAGGCCATTTTTGTACTGAGTAACGGCGAGCTTGCCTGCCCCTTTGCCATCAATTTCTGTCTGCGCGAATCCGTTGTAGACTTTGCCTTGATAGAACATGTGGGAGAGTGAATCAAGGTGCGTTAGCGAAGTACCGTGATAGCTTGTGGTGTAGGTATCCATCGCAAACATGGCGTTTTTATCGACGCCACTGGAAATCATCTGATGTCCGAACGGCTTTCCATTGTCGATCGATTTAACGGTGTCGGCATCGCGCGCAAGGGAAACTGAAAACCCTTCTGTGACCAACGCTGCAGCGGCTTTGCGTCGCGCTGGAGTAATGAGGTTCACGGTACCAGCCTGATCCGTTTTACCCCATCGCCCCCAGTTGGAAAGCTCAGTCATCCAACCGTCAACTGTAGCTTTTTCCACGGCCAATGGTTGAGCAGAAAGCGAGGCGGCAACAAGGCAAACCGAAAGCAGAAATTTCATCTGTTGATTATGTCGCAATTCCGACGGCCCGCGGTTTGTAGGATCACCTATGAGACG
>JBBRJC010000406.1:0-4605 GCA_038220135.1 Bryobacterales bacterium
AAACAAGCTGAAATACGATGCACTCGCCGAGATCAATTACGATCAAAGCTGGGTTCAATTTGCCGTTGTAATTCCCATGCTGATCACGGGAATGCTGGTTGCCGCCATCTTGTGGGGGCAAAGCCAACCAGGGCTTTCGCACGAACAGGATCTTGCCAAATTCGACAACTTCGGCGGCTTCTTTATGAATGCATGGAAGCATTGGCCATTTCCTCTTTCTGTGGTATTCGGCTCTTTATGGCTTCTCTCGTTTTGTTCTGTTCGAACGCTTAAAGATTGGAAGTGCGTTTGTGCTGCCATCCTGGCGCCAATACCCTCCATGTTAGTACTGCATGCGCTGCTGGCAGCAATCATGTTGTTGTTGCACGGCTGGGTTGGGTTGGGTTCACAAGGAAAATGGTATGCCTTCGTCTGGACACCAACCTTGGTTCTTTATTCGTTTGCGCTGGCCATTGTTATGCTGCTTGGTATCCTTGGCCGTCAATCTACCGAAGGCGCGCGCGAATGGTGGAGCCGCTTTGGCGCATGGCTGGGCATCTATGGTTTCGCCTGGACATTAGTCAACGTCGCTGCAACCTATGGCCCACTGTGGACCGCTATGCTTTTCAGCTACAACTGGGCAGGCCTATTTGCCAGCGCTTGGGTTGGCACAACTCTGGCTGGCTTATTTGCTGGCAAGTCTGATTCAACTGGCGCCACAAAAGAAAAGAGTGCCAGCCAAAAAGCTATGGAAGTGGTCGCCGGTATTGCACCATTTGTCTTCATTGCCGGCATGCTGATGGCTGTATCGACAGTTCTCAACCTACTCATCATTACGAACTCCGATTTGAATTGGAAAGATTTTCAGCAGCTTCGTGATGAACACTGGGGCCTTTTGTTCAACGCAAATCTGAACGTAGTTTGGGCATTGTTAGGGGGAACAGTGGTAGCAACTCTGCTGCTTGCTGCTCGCGTTGATATCAATGAATTCGGCCTGAACGCATTTTACCGAAGCAGACTGGTGCGCTGCTATTTGGGTGCTACGCGCAAGCCAAGCGAACGCGATCCGCAGCGATTCACGCAATTCGATGATGACGATGATTTGAAGCTGGCCAGCTTGAACAAGGTGGCCGCACCCGGTGATCCGCTAAGCGGGCCATTCCACATCGTAAACTGTGCCCTTAATTTGGGAGGGTCAAGCGATCTTGCACTGCACACCCGTCATAGCGCAAATTTCACGCTAACCCCGCTGCGCTGCGGCAGCAATTATCAAAGCCGTGACGAACAGGGCGACAAGACAAGCGCCATGGAAATGGGCTATCGCAGCACGGACGTGTTTGGCAGTTGCGATGGACAGCCAACGCTGGGCCAGGCAATCTCTGTTTCCGGCGCAGCGGCCAGCCCGAACATGGGGTATCACACATCACCCGTAGTCGCCTTCCTCATGACGCTGTTCAACCTGAGGCTTGGCTGGTGGTTTCCCAACCCACGGTTGAAGGATAATGACACACCTTCGCCCTGGTTCAGTCTTCGCTATCTGGTAATGGAGTTGTTTGGCGGTGCCGATGATCATTCAAAATTCCTGGCCATTTCAGATGGTGGTCACTTTGAAAATCTCGCCGCTTACGAATTGGTGAAACGTCGCTGTAAAGTGATCATCATCAGCGATGGTGAATGTGATCCAAGTCTGCAATTTGAGGGGCTGGGAACGCTTATTCGTATGTGCGAAGTGGATTTTAAGGCCACGATTAAGATTGATGTTGGCTCAATCCGCCATGGTGCCGATTCCACGTGGAGTACGAACCGTTGCGCGGTCGGCACAATCACATATCACGACAATTATTGCAATGTCATCGGCTCTGGAACGCTCATCTATTTCAAGGCGTCCATGACCGGCCATGAAGGTACGGGGATCCAACAATATCAGTCGACGCACATTACATTTCCTCATGAATCCACGGCCGACCAGTTTTACGGCGAAGACCAATTTGAAAGCTACCGTGCTTTAGGCCGCGACATAACAACAACAACGCTCAAATCGGTGCATGATCCCGAGGCAACACTGAATCTGATTGAGATGGCTGACCAATTGGAAAGCGTTTGCTCACCTACGCTGCATAACGTTGATCGCTTTACGCAGCTCAGCTCAAAGTTGATTGATCTATGGTCGCTGCTGGGTGAAAACTCGCACTTCAAAGACTTGGATAAAGAGTTTGCCGGTAAGTGGCCCGATCCGGTTCCTGATGGCTTTCGCTCGGCATTTTACTTGTGCAGTGAAATGCTTCAACTGATGGAAAACGTTTATATGGACCTGAATCTGGAAGAGACCTGGGAGCACCCGGATACGCTGGGATGGCGCACAACTTTTAAGACCTGGGCCGATGCTCCAGCAATTAAGAAAACCTGGGAATTGACTTCCGACACCTACGGGTTGCGGTTCCAATACTTCTGCCAACGTCACTTGAAGCTGCAAGCAGGCAAGAAGTATTCAGCCTCCAGTGGGTATTAGAAATTAGATCGGGCGGAGGCCGCTTGACGAGCAGCCTCCGATCATGACATCTTTGAACCACTCACCATGAAACGTCGTGATCTATTTCCATTAGCCGCTGGAGTTGCGGCCACAACACTCCTTGAAAAACGTGCCGAAGCTGCCATGGCGCAAAGCGGCAAAGCCAAGGGGAGCGGCAAGAAAGTATTGATGAAAGTTGGCACCCAGCATGGCCATTCCGATGCCATTTTGAAAGTGCTGGCCGCCTTCGGCGTGAACAATATCTGTTCGGGCCTGTTTTCAAAAAAGATGGATGAGCAATGGTCCGTCGCTGGACTGAAGCGATTTTCCGAACATGTTGCGTCTTTCGGAATCAAGCTGGAAATGATTCCGCTACCAATGAGTTCACTGCAAGTTGAACGTGCCGAATATCCAAGTATCATGATGGGTTCTGCAGATCGTGACCGCGACATCGACATGATTTGCCAGATGATCCGCAACGCCGGCGAAGCAGGTATTTCATGCATCAAATACAACATGTCAATCCTTGGCGTGGTGCGCTCACCCTCTACTCCGGGCCGCGGTGGCGCTGCCTATTCCACCTTTGAACTGGCAAAGGGCGACCAGAGCAAAATGTCCATCGCCGGCCGCGTCACAGACGACATTTACTGGGAACGCATCACCTACTTTTTGAACAAAGTTGTTCCTGTAGCCGAGGAAAGCAAAGTTAGAATCGCATGCCATCCGCATGATCCAGGCATGCCCGAAGACACCGGTTATCGTGGCGTAAACACAGTATTGGGAACACCGGCTGGATTGAAGAAATTTATCTCAATCAAAGAGAATAAATATCACGGTTTGAACTTCTGCCAAGGCACTGTTAGCGAAATGCTGCAGGATCCGAACAAAGAACTTCACGACGTGATCCGCTACTTCGGCACGCGCGGCAAAATCTTCAACGTCCACTTCCGCAACATTCAAGGCAAGCGCCTCAACTTCAAGGAAACGTTTCCAGATAATGGCGATGTCAACTTCATCAACGTAATTCGCACCTACAAAGAAGTGGGCTACGATGGCATGCTGATGCCCGATCACGTGCCGCACATTGACGGCGACACAGGCGGCCTGCAGGCCTTTGCATATTGCTTCGGATACATTCAGGCGTTGTTACAACTGGTTCGCCAGGAGGCGTAGTTTGCTGCTTCCTGTTCGTGTTGGCGATGCTATTCATGTGGCCGGGTCGGTGGCTGATTTCCCCGCCTCCACCCGGCCAGTTACCGCAGCAGAGCTTGCCAACGTCATAGTTGCCAGGCAAGCACAATGGCCGGGAGTGCAGGGGCTGAAGAAGGATGGCAGTGTGGAGACGGGCCCAACCGGTTCCCCTTGGGTTAACTCCAACAGTTGGTGGATTCGCGCCATGCAGGCGACCAATCCGGGCAAGCAAATCTGGTTGCCTACAAATGTTCCTGCTTCGGCACAACCCAATTCCGAACAGTTGGCAATTGCCGATGCGGCGGTATGTGGTGCGCGCTGGATTGCATCCACGGAAGGCAATCTGCCTCAGATGCGCAACGCCATGTTGTTCTTCGAAAATCATCACGAATGGAACACATGGAACGAGGCCGGTGCGTTTGGTGTGATTTCTAAATTTGAATCACCTCTTGAAACTGAGTTTCTCAACCTCTCGACGCGCCGGCAATTGTGTACGCGCATTCTGAAGCAGGACCAAATGCAAGGGCTGTCCGGGCTGAAGGGATTGATCTGGCTAAGCAGCAAACCTCCCGATGCAAAGACGCTCAAATTCTTTCTCGATTGGGCCAGCAAAGGCAGCCTCCTCATTCTTCCGTTTGGTTCGCCCGAAGCCAAAGGCGGTGTTGAAGAGGCCGGTCATATGGTGCGCAAGCTCGGGCAGGGCCGCGTGGCTGTGGCGCTTGAACAATGGGGCGATCCGTACAAGCTTGCCCATAGCACGCACCTATTGATCAGCCGTCGTTACGATGTGATGCGGCTCTGGAATTCCGGGTCAATCAACGCCCACTACTCGATGGCTCCCGATGGGCAGCGCGCGGTTATACAGTTGGTTAATTATGCGGTGAATTCGCCTGCTCATGAAGTCACTTTAGGGCTTGACACGAAAT
>JBBRJC010000407.1:0-4603 GCA_038220135.1 Bryobacterales bacterium
GCAACTCATCCGGCATTAGTTTCTGGGCACTAACTCTGCCACAGAGAATTGCGCCAAGTAGTAAGACAAGAATTCGCATTCCAGCTAAGAGTATATACCCAAACTTAACTCTACGAAACGGAAGATTCAGGCTTTGACAGAAGCCTTACTCTGGCAATCAGCGGAGCAGAAATAGATGATGTCACCAGCCACACCAATCTTTCTTGCAGTCGAATCGGGTGAGTAGGTACCGCATTGGGAGCACCGGCGCAGCAGTTGAGCGGCCGGCTCCTGTTCTGAAGCAGGATTGGGTGGCATCGGTTGGGCTTGATTTTGCGGGCGGATGAAGCTACTAACCAAACGGCCAATAGCACCCAGAACTGAACGAAGAATGGTCAGGCCAAGTACGGTGGCAATGAGCACCACTAAAACTCTAATCATACGAATTTAACCTCCCTTGATTCGCAAAAAGGGCGCCCATCGCTGGACGCCCCATTCCTTGCGGAGGTTCTACTTCTTCTTCTGCGTCGCGCCTTTCTTCTTATCAGCAGGAGCATTGGGATTGCGGTAATCGGTCTGAATGCCAGCCTGCATCCCGGCAAGCATTCCCTTGGCACCCTCAGCATTGGGGCCAGTTGGTGAAAGTTCGATATACTTCTCGAAAGCTTCCCGCATGCCTGGAGGCGGAACCATTTTGCCATCTGGCGTCATGGTCACTTTGGCAGCCAGGCTTACACCATACTGGTAGTGAGCTTCAGCATAATTGGGATCTCTTTCCGTTGCCTTCTTGAAAGCGCTGGAAGCAGCTTCGCCCATGCTGTTGTTGGTTAAAACGGCACCCAAATTGAAGTAATACTTGCCGGCACCAGTAGGATCAATCACAGCAGCTTTATCCAATTCAGCTTCTGCTTCTGTGAACTTCTTGGCGCGGGCCAGCGCCAATGCGTAGTTGTTGTGGAACCCGGCATCATCCGGCTTCAGTTCGATTGCCTTGCTGAAAGCTGCGAACGATTTGGTAGTAGCCGCTTCCTTTTCCGGACCCTGCAGCGTGGCTGCAAGCGCTGTATAGGCTTCAGCCATATTGCCCCAAATAACAAACTGATTGGGATCCATCACCACAGCCTTTTCAAACCCGGCAACCGACGCAGGATAATTCTTGCTCTTCAGGTTTTCCATGCCTTCGTTGAAAGCATCGTTCAGTTCTTTGTTTTTGGAAAGTGCAGCAGCGCGTTCCTTGGCTACTTTTTCCATAGCCGCTTTCTCTTCCTTGGACATTTCACGCGACTGTTCCGGCGTGACGGTGCCAGTGTCAACAGCTTTCGCCATTGCCTGTTGCCTTTGCGCCATCTTCTGCAAATCGAAATTCACAGGCAGCGGGTCACCCATGCGCGTACGGACGCCCTTCACGGTATCCACAATTTTGCCATCCACTTCACAGGAAATCGTGTAAGTACCAAGCGGCAAACCAGCATGGAACCAGTGGCCCTTTTTGTCGGACTTCACTTTATAGGCACCTTTAATATCGGTGCGTTCCAGCTTGATCAAAGCGTCCTTCAACGGCTTTCCGTCAGGACCCTTCACGTCCCCTTCAAGAGAAGACGTCTGAGCCAGCGCCCCTCCGGCCAACAGCAGGCTGAGTGCGGCAAACCCTGCCAATTTCTTTAGTGCTGTCACAGCGCTATCCTCCAATACCCAAGAAAAATGTCGTTCCTATCGAGGATACTACATCCCCAATGCTTGTGAGACGTTGTTAAAGATAGTCTGGTTACGAAACTGAAATGGAGCGGGTTTCGTACACAAGTATAGATGCCCTTTTATCAGTCGATTGCATCCCCGGCAGGAAGTCCCGCATCTAAAGGGGAAAGTACGTTATGATGAGAATTATCACCGTGAGCAACAGAATCAAGAAGTTAGGGCATCTGCTGCTTGTTTCGGTAGTTGTAGCAGGGGTATCAAGTAATCTCCTGGCGGCAACATCCGCCGATCAACTGGCCCGAGCTTCCAGCTTGTATAACAGCACCGACTATCAGATGGCGTTGAATACGCTTGCCCTGATTCCAGAAAAGACAGCTGCGGCAAACTTGCTGACCGGCAAAAGCCATTACATGCTGGGCGATTATAAGAAGGCTTCCGATGCCTTTCATCAGGCCACAGCACTTGATCCAGGAAATGGCGAATATTACCATTGGCTGGGCCGTGCCTATGGGCGACGGGCTGAATCTGGCAATCCGATCACAGCGCCAGGCAACGCCAGCAAAGCACGTCAGAATTTCGAGAAGGCAGTCCAGCTTGACCCGAAAAACAGTGAAGCGCTAAACGACTTATTCGATTATTATTTGCAGGCCCCCGGTTTTCTGGGCGGCGGTTTAGACAAGGCTCAAGCCTTGCTGCCGCAAATCAAAGCCATCGATTCAGCGGAATATTTTTTCGCCCAGGCGCAGATTGCAGAGAAGCGGAAAGAGTTTGCCACCGCAGAACAGCAACTACGGAGAGCTGCCGAACTGGCGCCACGCCAAGTGGGCCGGGTTCTTGATCTCGCTAAATTCCTGTTGCGCCAAGGTCGCCTACCCGAAGGCGATGCATTGTTGAAACAGGCATCGAAAATTGCGCCGAACGATCCGAAAGTGCTTTACGAACAAGCCAGCATCTATGTCCATTCGAAACGCAACTTGCCGGAAGCTCGCAAGCTTTTGAAAGCTTATATGCAGGCACAACTAACACCCGATCTTCCCTCTCGCGCCGATGCACAAAAGCTACTTAAGCAGGCCGAAGGCGGGGTGTAACCGCCCGTGAATTGGTTCAATCCTGACCTGCTAAAGTTCAGCCTGCACGCCCTGCGCGCCAACAAAGTCCGAACATTTCTTACCGCTTTGGGTTTGGTAATTGGTAACGCTTCAGTGATTCTTGTGGTCACCATTTCGCTCACCAGCCGCGACTATATTCTGGAACAGATTCGCGGCATCGGTTCCAACATTATCTTTTCCTATTATCAGGTTGGCAACCGCGCCAGTTCCTCCGTTGTTGAAGCTGACTACGTGAAAGTGGCCGACGTCGAGGCGATGCGCACCACTCTCGGCAAGCGGATTATTGCCGCTACTGGCATCATGAGCAGCGGCGATCGCATTCTGATTCAAGGAAAAGAACAGGACGTTTCCATTATTGGGTCTGACGAGTATTATGCGCCAGTGCGCAATTTGGTAATTCTCGCCGGGCATTTTATGGCGGCCGACGACGTGGCAATGCGAAGGCGGGTGGCGTGTCTCACCGAACGGCTGGCCGTGCGTATGTATGGCAGTCAACGCAACGCTCTAGGACAAATCATCAAACTTCATGGGCTGCAGTTCACCGTGGTGGGCACGTTCAAAGAGAAAACCGAGAGCTTTGGCCTTTCGGAACTGGCCACGGAAACGATTCTGATTCCGATCAGCGTGCTTAAGTATTTTTCCACCGAAGAACGGATCGATCCAATGTACGTGCAGGTGAAGGACCCGGAAGATGTTGAACCGGTAACCGGGTTGGTCCGGCAGATTCTGGAGAGCCGGCATCGACCTGGTGCCAAATATTACGTCGACAGCTTGAAAGCAATTCTCGATGCGGCCAAGCAGATTTCACTGATTCTGACGCTCGTGCTGGTGATGGTAAGCGCCATTGCCTTGATCATTTCCGGCATCGGCATTATGAATATCATGCTGGTTACGGTTACCGAACGAACCAAGGAAATCGGATTGCGTATGGCGTTGGGTGCGCCCCGCAGAGCAGTGCTGATCCAGTTTCTGGCCGAAGCCGTGATCATTAGTGTGGCTGGTGGATTTGTCGGCATCCTGTTTGGCGTCGGAATTCCGTTTGGTGCGTCGCTCGCTTCAGGCATCGACATTCCGATTTCCGGCATTTCCATCGCCGTAGCTTTTGCTGTTTCGCTTCTGGTGGGGGTCGTGTTTGGATTGCTGCCGGCAAGCCGGGCAAGCCAAATGAACCCCACCGAAGCGCTTCGTTACGAGTAACTAGCGTAGCGTTACATGTTGCACACAAGACAGAGCCGATAGTTCACTCAACTTCGAGGCAGCAATTCGCCCGATGAAGAGTGTTCCCTGCCCTGGCCGGCTGATCACTTCAAAACCCAACTTCTTTAGCTCAGCTAATGCCGCCGGACTTGTATCTTTGAGAAATAGGCGGATCTCAACTTTACCTTCACCACCAGCACCCGCCATTGAAGCAACATCGGCTTCCAGCTTGTCTGCCATGTCAACTTTGGATTTCTTGGGCTGCTCAACCGAAACGGATGCCGGTGGAGGAGGTGGCGGCGGAGAGTTCTGTGCCCCTGCCGCAGCTCTTGATTCGTAGATTCTACCTATAGCGCCTGTGGGTGCGGCAACCATCCTATTCACATGGGTTTTTGATGTGTCCGAGAAGCTCTCGTGTCGCGTTCCTTCGGGAATCTCCACCGGCACATTCACTGTCCGCAAATGTCCCCCTTCATTGACCACGCGTTCCTCCACCGCAACGAACGAGGTGTAGGAAGTCATCAACTGGAAATCAATACCCAACTTTGTGACGGCATCTTTATTCGCAGCCGACGCTGTGCTTTCCAAACTATCAATGCGACGGCGCGCCCACAGCAGCGGTA
>JBBRJC010000408.1:0-4601 GCA_038220135.1 Bryobacterales bacterium
AACCATTGACATTTACACCATAGAGGTCTCCGCCAATGAAACGGCGTGGAAGCAGGTGGCAACCAGTGCCGATCGTTTGCCGAGAAAACCGGAAGATCAGACGCGCCTGTTCATTCTGGAAGCCTTGGCGGAGGCGGATCGCAGCAAGTTTACAGAACTGGAACGCAGTCAGAAAGACATGCAAGCGCGCCTCGATAAAGTGGAAAAGTTGCCTCGCGCTTACTCTGGAATATTTGGAAAGCCCGAACCTGTCTATCTACTTAAAGGTGGCAACGTGATGTTGCGCGGCGATGAGATGGCACCATCCAGTCCAAGCGCCTTGCCCGGCTACACTCTGCCGGCTGATACCCCAGATGGGGATCGCCGTCTGGCGATGGCAAATTGGATCGCATCTGACACTAATCCGCTGACTCCCCGCGTTATTGCCAACCGGCTTTGGCATTATCATTTTGGCACGGGACTTGTCGCCACTCCGTCCGACTTTGGTTTCAATGGCGAGCGCCCAAGCCATCCCGAATTGCTGGATTACCTGGCGCAGCAACTGATCAATAATGAGTGGCGCTTGAAGCCAATGCATCGGGAAATCTTGCTATCGCAAACTTATCGCCAATCGAGTGCAAGCAATTCCGAAGCGGCTAAGATCGATGCCGGTGCTCGGCTATTGTGGCGTTTTCCACCGCAGCGCCTCGAAGCCGAAGCGATTCGCGACGCCATGCTTTCCGTTGCCGGTGTTCTTGATCCGAAAATGGGTGGGCCTAGTTTTCAGCTCTACCGATATACGGTCGATAACGTGGCAACTTACTTCCCGCTCGAGCAGTTTGGCCCAGAAACGTATCGTCGCACCCTGTACGCGCAATCGGCAAGATCTATCCGTACCGAACTGCTGTCGGTTTACGATTGCCCCGATTCATCTCTTCCGGAGCCTCGGCGCGTAGTCACCACATCACCCTTGCAGGCGTTGTCCCTCTTGAACAGCAGTTTCACGGCCGACATGGCTGCAGCCTTGGCTAAGCGACTGACTGCTGAAGGTGGCGAAGATCCAATTAGCCACGGCTTCGTGCTGGCTTTTGGCCGCAAGCCAGATCAAGCAGAGCACGCAGCGGCGCAGCGTTTAGTAACTCAGCATGGCCTAAATGCATTGGCCCGCGCCCTATTTAACGCAAATGAGTTTGTCTATGTCCACTAATCGCCGGCAATTTATTCACGGATTGGGCGCAATCGCGCTTGCAGATTTGTTGCGCGGTGCGGCGCGTGATCCACACTTCCCACCCAAGGCTAAACGGGTGATTCAGATCTTCTGCCCCGGTGGCGTTTCGCATCTGGACACGTTCGACTATAAACCAGAGTTGGAGAAACGTAGCGGCCAGCCCCTGCCCGGCGGCGATAAAGATGTGACCTTCCAGGGCGCCAACGGCAATCTAATGAAGAGCCCCTGGAAGTTTGTTCAGCGTGGGCACTCCGGAAAGTGGATGACGGAAATGCTTCCGCATCTTGGCCGCCAAGTTGACCAGATGGCGTTTATTCATTCGATGATGTCGCGCTCCAATACGCATGGGCCCGCATGCGTTTCCATGAATACTGGCTTCATTTTTGAAGGTTTTCCATCGGCAGGGGCATGGTCCAGCTACGCGTTGGGGTCGATGAATGACAATCTTCCCGCCTATGTCGCTATACCAGACATTCGTGGCATTCCGCCATCGGGTCCGGCCAACTGGACCTCCGGTTTTCTGCCTGCGCAACATCAGGGAGTTTCCTTCAATGCCGCAGAACCGATCCGCAATCTGGAGTTGCCCGCGCAGGTGACCAGGCAAGCCGATGCCGCCACTCGCGATTTTGCGCGCATGTTAAACGACCGCCATGCAGCACTTCATCCCAGCGATTCTGATTTGCGCGCACGCATTGCGGCGTACGAACTTGCTGCGAGAATGCAGTTGTCGGCACCGGAAGTATCGAACCTGGAAAGTGAATCGAAGGCAACGCAGGAGCTTGATGGGGTGAACGATTCAAACGCGTTGCTTGCCGGCTATGGCCGCAACTGTCTGCTTGCCCGGCGCCTGGTTGAGCGCGGCGTGCGGTACGTGCAACTTTACTGTTCTTCGCGCGCCTCAGGGGTGGATGGGCTGCTCAATTGGGATGCTCATAAAACGCTGAAGGCCGACTATGAACGGCATTTCCCTATCCTTGATAAACCGACCGCGGCGTTGCTGCAGGATCTTGCTGGCCGTGGACTGCTGGATGATACGCTAGTGCTTTGGACCACGGAATTCGGCCGCATGCCGACGCATCAGGAAGGCACGTCAGGACGCGATCACAACCCCGATGCCTACACCGTTTGGATGGCTGGGGCTGGGGTAAAAAAGGGCGCAAGCTATGGCGCGACTGATGAATTCGGCCGTTGGGCAGTTGAAAACGTGGCTACAGTGCACGACTTTTGGGCCACGGTTTTGCATCTGTTGGGGTTAGATCACGAAAAGCTGACTTACTATCACAACGGCATTAACCGGCGGCTGACCGATGTTCATGGACATGTGATCAAATCTGTGCTGGGTTGAGGCGGGCACTTGAATCAGACTGGCCATCCACGTGCATGTATTCGAGTAACAAATGAAGTTACTCAAGGCCAGCCTACTCTATTTCGTACTCGTTTTCGGCACCGGTTTCATCCTCGGCACAATCCGTACTCTTTGGGTGATTCCGCAAGTTGGTGAAAGATCGGCTGAGTTGATGGAACTACCATTTATGATCGCGACCACATACCTTGCAGCGCGTTGGATAGTTCGGCGATTCAGCCTTGCTTCGATACGATCAATCCGCATCAGGGTTGGTGTTATGGCGCTGGTGTTAATGCTGATTTCAGAAATTTCGCTTGGGCTTTGGATCCGTGGCATTTCGCTCAACGAGTATTTCAGCAGTCGCGACCCAGTATCAGGGACTGCATACTATTCGGCCCTGGGGCTATTCGCTGCAATGCCCATGCTCGTCAGCCGCTGAGGTTCCAACACGCCGCTCACTTCAATCCCTCCACTCCAACCTCGCCGTCTATCAGAATATGCAATACGCTGCGACCATTTTTATCCTTAATTCCGAAGTTGAACAAGTCTAATAGTGAACAGATCTAGCACGGCATCAACAGATCGGGGACGGGGGTGTCATCTCCTGAACTATTTAGCGAAGCTTTACCTCCGCCATCCACGTGCGCAACTGCATTAAATCTTTCCGCATTGCCGCCAGCACCGCAGTGCGGTCCATCGTCAAAGTAGTGGCACCTTTATCGGCCCCGCCTAGCGGATATTCACAATGAACCTGTACGGGACCGCTGAAATTCGATTTTGCAACCATCGCCAAAAACTGTGGAAACTTCACCATCCCCTCACCCAGCGGCGTCCATTTCGCTTCCCAGCCTTTCGGCCCATTCTTCCAAACGAAATCCTTCACAGCCAGACCCTTCATACCTCCAGCCAGATTCATTCGAGTTGAAGTGATCCATCCGCCCGCACCACCTTCAATGGTTGCGTGGCCAATGTCGTAGTTGGTGCCAATTGCATCTTTGGGCATGCCGTCAAACAACATGTGCAAATCCCAAAAAGCATTACCCAACTGCCCAGGCCCGGAGTGAGTGTGATACATGCCGCACAAACCAAGCTTCTGGTTCAACTCGGCCAGCTTCTGGATTCTGGGTTTCAGTGCGGCGATCTGTTCCTGTGGTGGTAAGGCATCGGTGTATTTTAAACCGCCAAAACGGTAATAGCGAATTCCAAGTTTGGCCAATGTTCGCAATACTTTTTCTGAACTGGCATCCACGGCGGAAATGTCTGTGGTCACCATCTGCACTTCCATCCCACGTTTGCGAATGATCTCCACTAACTTTGGCAAGTCGGTTTCAACTGTGGCTGGAAGCACGTGGCCCCCAGGACGCACTGTCAGATCGATCCCTTCAAAACCCATATCCCGAGCCGTGGTTGCCAGTTCATCATCTTTCACAAATTGCAGATGTTTCGAGAAGATCGAAATCAGAAGAGGCCGAGGCATAGCCGCCGCTGGAACTGCCAGCAATGCGGCTGAACGCAATACATCACGCCTGGTGAGGGAATTTGAAAACGCCATCTGGCGATTGTATCGAAATCTATTGAGCTACGGCGACACCGTTTAAGATGCCTTCCACAATTTCCAGTAAAGTGTTTGGGCTAAATGGCTTAACTACATACTCTTTGATGCCGGCAAGCTTGCCAATTTGGCGATCGCGCTGCATCCCTCGTGCTGTCAGCATAATAACCGGGATCGAAGCAGTTTCAGGATTATCTCGAAGACTTTCAGCAACCTGGATTCCAGTCAGTTTGGGCATCATCCAATCCAATATCACAAGATCTGGTTTATGTGCTTCAATCATCGCCAGCGCTTGTTCCCCATCAGCTGCTTCAAATAGCTGATAGTCGTTCAGGCTCAACGTTGCATTCAGAAGGATTCTGAGTTGAGGTTGGTCGTCCGCAATTAATATTCGCTTCATCAATCGTTAATTAGCATTTCGACAGGCAATCGGAAAATATGAGTTAGAAATGATGGCTACTTCTGATGAGAAGGGCGACTATCCGTGGGGTGGTGCC
>JBBRJC010000409.1:0-4594 GCA_038220135.1 Bryobacterales bacterium
GGATCTTCGCCCGCCAAAAGCAGCGACATGGCATCGGAAAGCCGGTCCAGCTTCTGTTGTACGTTTCGCGAATAGGTGTCCTGCAAATTGTACAGCTCTGCATATTTTTTCACTGCAGGGTAGCCCATGTGGCCAAGTGCACCGGTGGTTTCAGCGGTTTTCCACGCAGCGGAACTTGGAACGGGCATGGCAAAACCCAGTTCAATGTTATGAATATCGGTCTTCTTAGTTTTCAGCAGGTCGCTTGTGAAACGGAACGCGTTTTCCAATGCCTTTCGCTGCTTATCCACATTTTTCAAAGAGCCATCCAGTGCGACTTTGTTTTCTGTAATTTCCTTGGTGATATTGGCGGTGGCCACTTCAACAAGTTTGTGATGCTTTCGCGTCTCCATCCAGCCTTCAAGCGACATCGCGATAAGGATGCCAATGGTGATGGTCAGCAAGTGGAGTAAGAAATCTTTCAGCGAGTGGATGGGCTTTTCAGGGGCGTGGATTTCCATAGGTTCTTCTGGAACGGTGGCGAGCGTCGGTTCTGGCTGGAGCGGCTCTTCCATGGGAGGTTTTAATAGATGATAGTACACCATGCTTGGAAATTTCACTTGCCTGTTCCACAATAGTGCATCACCATGGGCACAAAGAATGTTCCACCAGCCACGTCGCCACGAACTCTTTCCGTTGACATTGGGGGATCTGGCATTAAGCTTGTCACGCTTGATGAACACAACCATCCCACCGCAGAATTTCGCCGGACGGTAACGCCGCATCCGGCCACTCCAGCGGCAGTTTTGACTGCAATTATGGAGTTGGCGAAGCTGGAGACAGAGTTTGACCGCATTGCTTGCGGGTTTCCAGGCGTCGTTAAAAAGGGCATCGTTTATGCCGCGCCAAATTTGGATCCATCCTGGAAGGGCTTCAATTTAGCCGAAGCTCTGACGGCGCAGTTTGGCAAACCAACGCGGGTGGCCAATGATGCGGTGGTGCAGGGTTATGGCACGGTCGAAGGCAAAGGGTTGGAGTTGATGATCACGCTTGGCACTGGACTTGGGTCGGCATTATTTTTGAATGGCCGTCTGGTGGCGAGCCTGGAGTTGGCGCATCATGCGTTTCGCAAAGGTAAGACGTACGAACAGTTTTTGGGGAACAAGTCATATGAAAAAGGCGGCAAGAAGCGGTGGAACAAGCTACTTCTGGAAGCGATAAATAATTGGTTTGAGTTGTTCCATTATGATCACCTTTATATCGGCGGTGGGAATGCGAAGAAGGTGACAGCGAAGCTGCCGGAGAATGCTAAAATCACGTCCAATGTGAATGGGATTTACGGTGGTTTGCGGTTGTGGGAAGACGACTACTAAATAGCTCTTTTCCTTTTCAGAATCCTGTTATAGAATTCTGGTTTGGAGGGGTTAGCGCTGAATCCTGCATACAAGGCAACAGTCGAACAGCGTGCTATCAGCGCCGCCGAATCGGCTTTTTATCATCAAAAATATGTAAGTCCAATCGATGTACTCACCGGCATAGGCCTTCTGCAACCTATCCACGTGGAACAATGGCGCAAAGGACGCATTGATTTCCTGGGACGCGAGATATCGGCCAATCCGAAAAAAGTCTCCCTGGCATTGGCCACATTTCGGGAATGGGCCGCGGCCAAAGGATTAAAGCCCGCCGAAACCAAATACGTGCGTACTGGCCGCATGGGCGCGGTCGACTTGCAATTCACGGCTAGTGGCGACCCCTCAACCGAAGCCATATACCGAACCCACTACCTTTCGCCTGAGCTTACTGAAAAGAAGCAGCAGCTGTAGCAGAAGTTGGAAAAGCCCAATAGTCTTGTAGTGTTTGAGGTCTTGAATCCGTCAACCTGTGCTGAATGTGGCGCCGACATTGAAAAGAGCGGTATGCTTTTGTTGGACGGGGAGCATCCGTATTGTCTTCCCTGCGTTGGCTTGGCGGACCTTGAATTTCTACCCTCGGGTGATATGGCATTGACGCGGCGGTCCACAAAATACAGCGGCCGCGTTGCAGTGGTTGTGCGCTTTAGCCGTTCGCGCGGGCGTTATGAACGTCAGTGAATTATGGCTGAACCTGCGGCGATTGAACGCGCTGAGGCGGAGTGTACCGATGACGCGGAAGAGCGGAAGAAGAATCGCGAACGTGGTGCGCTGCAACGGCAAGAGCAGGATAAAGTGCTGGTGAAGCGCATGACCAAGGAGATTCTTGGGCTTTATCCAAATTGTCCACCGGCAGAGGCGCGCCAGGTTGCGGCGCATACGGCGAAGCGGGGAAGCCGGCGCGTGGGCCGAACGGCTGCGGGCCGGAATCTGGAAGAATCACCGCTGATTGCCGCAGTAAAGGCAGCAGTTCGTCACCGCCATACTAACTAAGATGCGTTGCTGCGGAATGGCGTGGATCGGGCTGATGCGCGAGAGCTTGTTGCTGCGCAGATAGGGAGGATTTTGAATCAGTGGGGTGGCTAGCGAGCGGGGCTGTTGTTCATTTTCCAATTATCCCTGCAACCACGCCCGAGCCATTGTCCAGTAGCGCTTGAAGCCGCAACCAGATTTGGATGAGAAAGGGGAGGACTTGCGCGGTGATGAATGAGACGCTGGACATTAAGGCGAAGGCGGCATTTCCAGCGGGCCAATTGAGCAACTTCGCGCCGCATGCGTTTGTGTTTGACGGCGTGGACTGCGCGTCAATGGAAGGTTTTTTGCAGAGCTTGAAGATCGCCGATGCAGCGGAACAGCGGGTGGTTTGTGGCTTGGTTGGGGAGGAGGCGCAGTCGTGGGGACGGCGTTACATTTGGAGCGTGACGGGCACCTTGTGGTGGCGCGGGGTGCCGATTGACCGGCTTTCCGATGAGTATCAGGCGTTATTGGATGGAGCGTATGCGGCCTTGTTGGCGCAATCGAAGCGGTTTCGGGACGCGCTACGGGCGACGGGCCAGGCACAGTTGGTGCATCGGGCCGGCAAGGATGATCCGTGCGCTACGATACTGACGGCGGAGGAGTTTTGTTCGCGGCTGGAGCGGTTACGGGCCGGGGGCTCGCCGGAGTTGCCATTGCAGTCGGCGGTGGGCGACTGAACTCTCTGCTGTGGAATCTGCAGAACAACATCCTGAGTGGAAGATCCAAGAGCTTGCTCCTTGTCAAAGGTTGGCTAGTAGGAAATTGTCACCTCCACCCGCAGTAAGGGCAGCGGTCCGCCACCACCATATTAACTGCGATGAGCTGCTGCGGAATGGCGTGGATCGGGCTGATGCGCGAGAGCATGTTGCTGCCCAAATAGGGAAGATTTTGGATCAGTGGGGTGGCTAACGAGCGCGGCTATTGTTCATTTTCCAACTCACCCTGCAACCACGCCCGAGCCATCGCCCAGTCCCGCTTGACTGTCTTTTCAGAAATATCCATCGCCGCCGCAGTTTCTTCCACACTCAGTCCGCAGAAGAAGCGCAGGTTCACTACTTCGCCTTGGCGCGCGTCAATTGTTTCCAATTTAGACAGACAATTCTCAAGCGCGATCCATTGTTCCGGATGATCTTCAACATACAGCGCCGTTGTACTGACGTCCACTTTTTGCCAGCCGCCACCACGCTTCAGCGCCAAACGCTCGCGGGCGTGGCCTATCAACAACCGGCGCATCGTAATTCCCGCAGCTGCGTAGAATTGGGCGCGGCTCTGCCAATCGGTCTGGTGGCCGGTAAACAACTGCATGTAGGCTTCATTGACCAGCGCAGAGGGCTGCAGCGTGTGATCGTAACGCTCACGGCGCATGTGCGATGCAGCCAGCTTGCGCAGTTCGCCGTAAATGGCTTCGAGTAATTGCGATTCCGCAGAGGCATCCCCCTTGCGGGCCGCCTGAAGCAGTTGCGTTATGTCTCCGCCGCTATTCATCAAGAAATCCAGGATACACCAACACGGGGCAAAACACGCACTAAAGCGCACTAAAGAAACTGCCGATTTGCAACTAGTGGCCGAACCAAAGCAAAAAATATCGAACTTGCGTCCACTATCTCATCTGATTGGCCTGCTCGTGCTGCTTATCGCTTGGGGCGTGGTCAGCTTGCTAATTGAATTGCCTTACGAGCGAATGGCGCGCAATTTGCCGGATGAAATCAGCTTCAATCAGTACCTGGTGTTGATTGTCAGTCTCACTTATTGGCGATTGCTGGCGATCTTTCTACTGCTGTGCGGCGTAGTAGCCAATGTCCTTTCGCAAAAGAAATTGCGCGCTGCCGATTTTTGGGGCGAACGGGGCCTGGTGGAATCGTTGCCACTGGCTCGGGGAATTGCATGGCCCTGGCTCGCTTCGGTTCTGGTAGTGCTTGCCGGCGCGTTCCTCGCATTGGAGCGGATTCAGACGCACTACTTCCTGCAAGATGATAACTATTCGCAATTTCTGCCCGGCATCTTATACGGTTGCCGCACGATTTGGAGTGGGCATTGGGTCACATGGAATCCCTATCAGTTACTGGGCGCGCCACTCACCGATTTAGGCGTTTACGCCATTACCTATCCCGCGACGCACTTAAGCTATCTGGGCGCTAAGCACTTGTTGGGCGATGAAACACGGCTGATTGACTTGTTCTGCTGGTTCC
>JBBRJC010000410.1:0-4588 GCA_038220135.1 Bryobacterales bacterium
ATGGCTTTGATCACCATCGGGTCATGCTCAACACCCAACTTGCGCGATTCTTCAGTTCCGAATGCAGTCAAATAGATTTCGCGCTTCAGGGTCTGCTTAATCCAATCGTTATTTTCCGCCCACTCTGCTTCTGTGAAATCCAGCTTGTCCTTGAGCAGAGCAGCATGGAAATCATTGAGGATTTGCTGCGAAAGGTTCCAACCTGCAGGTAGCTTCGTTTCTTTCGATCCGAAGAACTTAGCCGTAAAGTTGAAGAAGGCATACTTGCGAAGCAGCTCAATCTGGAACTTGTTCAGTTTTGCCGGTACAAACTTTTCGTCTGGTGCGATACCGCCGCCGCCATAAACTTTGCGGCCACTATCGGTCATCGCAACGTCCTGCTGATTCTGCGTCGCAACATCTTTGCGATAGTAATAATCAAGGAAGGACGACGAAGAATAATCGCGTTGAATCAGACGATTGCTAGGCGTGTAATATTTCGCCGTAGTCAGCGCCAAACCAGTTCCTTCATTCAAAGGAAATACGGTTTGCACCAAACCTTTGCCGAATGTGTTTTCGCCCAGAATAAATGCGCGGTCATGATCCTGCAAGGCACCTGCAACAATTTCAGCCGCCGAAGCACTGTAACGGTTGACCAGAACCACAATCGGATAATCACGCTTCACGGAACCATTCCGGGTTAGATAAGGCTTTTCTGCCGAAGCACGTCCGCGATGGGAAACAACCACCTGGCCGTTTTGCAAGAAGCGTCCAGAAACTGAAACTCCTTCGTTGAGCAATCCGCCGGGGTTTTCGCGAAGGTCAAGAATCAGACCCTTAACGTTCTGTTCGCCCACGCGTTTCAAATTGTCTTCTACTTCTTTTGAAGTGTTTTCGTTGAACGATTCAATGTCGAGGTGCAAAATGCCAGGCTTCACGAAGAAGGCGTCCTGTACGCTTTTGCGAGGAATTTCGTCACGCGTGATGTTGAACGTCAGCGGCTTTTCATTGCCCTCACGGCCAACTACCACCTGCACCTGCGTGCCGCGCTGTCCTTTTAACAGATCAGCAACTTCTGTCACCGTGAGGTTGGTGGTACGCTTGTCGTTCACTTCTAAAATATTGTCGCCTGGGCGAATGCCGGCACGATATGCTGGCGATCCGGGGAACGGTGCAATCACAACCGTCATGTGGTTGCGCTCCGCAACTGTCATGCCCACGCCGTAGTAATGGCCGCGCTGATCTTCGCGCAATGTCGTATAATCACGGGGGTCGAAAAAGCTGGAGTGCGGGTCAAGCGTACGCAGCATTCCGACGATTGCGCCTTTATAAATGGCCTTGTCGGAGGTAACTTTATCAGCGAAGTTCCCCTCAACCAGTGCGTACACCTTGGTGAAGGTTCGCATGGTGTTTGCAACATCGTCATCGGAAGTGGCCGCTGCGACACCGGTAACGCCAGGGCCGTACATGCCTCCAAGAATGGAGCACACCGCAACAACTGCGGGGTAAAGAAAGAGCGACCGACGCGTATCCATCGCTTGTGAGACCTCCCGGGACTCAACACTAGTATATCAGTGCCCGTGAAGCTCACTCGTTAGGTTGTTAGCCAAGGCCTGTCGAATTTACGAAGATCATTGAATTGGGCTCGCCACTTGAAGCCTGGCAACCAAGATCGGAGATTCGGCAACGTAGGATGGCTAGCATTTTTTGATACGATAACTGTCCTATGAAGCTGTTTTCCCTTATCGCAATTGCTGCCCTGTTTTCCCTCGCCGCCTTTGCCGAATCCAAAGTATTTAGCGGTTTCACGCTCATTGATGGCAACGCAGGTGCCCCGCTCGCCGACGCCGCCATGATAGTGACCGATGGTAAGATCTCCTGGGTCGGCCCTAAAGCAAATCTCAAGACCCCCAAAGACGCCACCATGGTTGACCTCAAAGGCAAGTACGTTATGCCCGGCATAATCAATCTACACGGCCACCTGGGCAACACCAAAGGCCTTGTGCAAGATCCCAAAAATTTCACACGCGAGAATTTGCAACAGAACCTGCACACCTATGCAAGCTACGGTGTCACCAGCGTTTTAAGCATGGGTTCAGACCAGCCGCTAGTGTTCGATGTACGTGCTGAACAACGCGCCGGCCGTCCCAGCGTCACACGTATCTTCACCGCCGGCCGAGGCTTCACCGGCAAGGAAGGCTATCCCACTAAGGCACCCGGCATGAAAGGCGTGCCTTACGAAATCACTGCCGTTGATCAGGCCGACAAGTTCGTTGCTGAACAAGCGGCGAAGAAAGTAGACATGATCAAAATCTGGGTGGACGATCACCTCGGCAAAGAACCGAAGATCCAACTCGATCTTTCTCGCGCCATCATTGCAGCTGCTCACAAGCGCGGCCTGAAAGTGTCAGCGCATATCTTCGCTCTCAGTGACGCCAAAGGACTGGTGGCCGCAGGGCTCGATGGCCTGGCCCATTCCGTGCGCGACAAGCCCGTAGATCAGGAACTGATTGACCTCATGAAGAATAAAGGTGCCTGGCAAATGGCCGCCACCTTTACCCGTGAATTGTCCGTATTCGCTTACGTCAAAGATGCTTCGTTCCTCGGTGATCCGTTCTTCACCAAAAGCGTTCCCACAAGCACCATAGACACTTTGAAGAGCAAAGAATTTCAAGCTAAACAAGATCACGATGCCGGCCTGTATCCAGGGCTTTTGAAGACTGCCCAACAAAACCTGAAGAAGCTGGTAGACAGCGGCGTGAACTGGGGCTTCGGTACCGACACGGGCCCTCCAGGCCGATTTCCAGGCTACTTTGAACATCTTGAAATGGACTATATGGTTGAAGCCGGCCTGAAGCCGATGCAGATCATTTCCGCGTTTTCCAAACAAAATGCACAATTCCTGGGAGTATCGAAAACCCTGGGCACGCTCGAAGCAGGCAAGTGGGCAGACATGGTTGTGCTCACCAAAAACCCGGTAGAAAATATCCGCAACGCCCGCGCCATCGATAGCGTTTGGATTGCCGGAAACCCAGCCAAATAGTTCGCCCATGAACATTGCCAAGCCTGAACGTTCGGTGGCACTGGACGCCTATCGCGGGCTGATCATGATCTTTCTTGTCTCGGTCGGCTTTGGCTTCGGCCCATTGAAAGATCATCCCGTGTGGGGCGCAGTTGCCCATCAGGTGGAGCATGTCGATTGGGAAGGCATGGTGCTGTGGGATTTGATTCAGCCGGCTTTCATGTTCATGGTGGGCGTGGCAATGCCTTATTCTTTTGCCAGCCGCGACGCCGGGTTTTGGAAAAGCTTCGGTCATGTGTTGCTGCGCGCGGCCAAGCTGATTTTTCTCAGCCAGTTATTTGTGATCGTACAGGAAGGGAAATTTCAATTTGGCCTGATCAATGTCTTGAGCCAAATCGCGTTTACCTATACGCTCTGCTTTCTGCTGATGCAGATGCCGCTGCGTTGGCAAGTGATTTCGGCAGTCCTGATTTTGGCACTGCATTGGGCGTTACTCGTTCTGTTTCCATCACCAGATGGTGCGTTCGGAAAGACCGGCAACGTAGGCCAGGCGATCGACCTATGGCTGCTGGGACGAAACTATTCCGGCTATTACGTCACCATCAATTTTCTCAGTTGCACCGCCACCACGCTTGCTGGCGTGTGGGCCGGTTATCTTTTACGCAGCAATCGCACCGATATCGAAAAGTTGAAATTACTGGTCATATGCGGGTTCGCAAGCATCGCCTTCGGATTCGCACTAACACCGTTCAACCCAATGGTGAAGCGCATTTGGACCACATCGTTCACATTCGCAAGCGGCGGATTAGTAATCCTCGGCTTGGCAGTATTCTTGTGGTTGGTAGACATGCGCGGCTATAAGAAACTGGCCTTCCCCCTGGTCGTCGCCGGCATGAATTCGATCTTCATCTACGTGGTAAGCCAACTCATGCGCGGTTCCATTCATCGCACCGTTGGCGTGTTCACCGGAAAGTTTTTGTGGCTCGGAACGCTGGCCCCGGTTGCCTATGCCTGCACAACACTGCTCGTAATCTGGTACGCCTGTTATTGGCTATATCGACGAAAGGTATTTTTCAAAGTATGAACCGACGAGACTTACTGCGACTATGCGGCACCGCTGCCCTCACTCCTATCGCCGCACTGCGCGCGATGGATGAATATGATCCCGGCAATATCAAGCTTTCCCATCGCATGCCAATCCGCAACATGAGCGATGACGACCTGCTGTTTCTCAAACAATTGGGCGTACGCTGGACGCGAATCGAATTCGGCGAGCGCGCATCCTTCGACGAAATGCGCGTCACCCAACAGCGCTTAAGCAAATTTGGGATGAAGATTTTCTCCGGCGTGCACTACGCTTACCGCCACCTGGATGTGCAGTTGGGCCGGGCTGGGCGCGACAAGAAGATCGAAGAATATTGCCAGTTCTTGCGCGATTGCGGAAAACTTGACATCCCGGCCGCCAACTACGATTTTCATCCCGGCAACACCTACACCACCGCTGAAGTGATTACAGAACGAGGTTACAAGGCACGTCAGTTCAAGCTCCAGGATTTCCGCGACAAAGTGGAAAAGAAAATGTTCGAC
>JBBRJC010000411.1:0-4587 GCA_038220135.1 Bryobacterales bacterium
GCACAACAGGCTGCGGTGCCAAGAATGGCTGGAATATGACCGAGTACAGCCTCGGTATCACCCCCACAAACGGTGCGGACAACGCCATCACTCCAGCCGCGGCCAGCTACCTCTTTTCCGACGTTGACCCCGCCAAACCCAGCACCACCTCCGGCCTCTTCACTCGTGAGTTTGTCTTCGTCAATATGGGTCTCACTGTCGCAGGCTGGTTCCTGGACAGCGACCCAAACGTTCCCGGCTTCCCCACCAAGGCCGAAGGCCAACCCTTTGCACAGCCTGGAGAATCTGCAAGCGCACCACTAGCCGCCATCCCTCCAGTGCCGCCTCTTTCTATCAGCTACCTTCGCGCTATGAAGGAGGGCAAGACCCTCACCCATCTCATCGCCTCCGAAGGCCGGCCAAGCGTGGAGGCCCGCGTTTTAGCCCAGGCGAAGGCCGACCCCATCTTCGCTGCGGATCTCAAGCTGCGGCCGCGACAAACCCTGGAGCTCTTTCTTGGCGTCAAGATCGCCGACCCTATCAAGCTCTCTGTCATCGTCGAAGACTCCCTCACCTTCGGCCTTGTCATTCCACACCAACAGTCCTGACGTCCGTCACTGCAGGGCCGCGCACATGGATATTCATCTTAATAAATTAAGTGACAATGAAAATATGGAACTCGCCCTGACCCTTCAAATCGAACACCTTCCCGAAGGTGTTTACCTTGCCACATCGAAGCAGTTACCAGGCTTGGTCGCACAGGGCAGGACTATTGCCGAAGTACTCGAAATCGCCCGCGATGTTGCCCGTAAGTTGATTGACATAAAAACGGAAATGAATGATGCGCCCAAGCTTCCTTCAGCAGAAGACCAACTCAATTTTCCAATTGTTGTGGGTTGTTAATTGGGCAGGCGGGTGTTGAAGTAGATGATTCCCTGAAATAGTGAAAACTACTCCAATAATCCAGGGTTTTTGCCATTTAGCAGTAAAGCGAAAATATCTCTGAGTCAAGAGTTAAACCTGAATTCCGAAGTTGAACAAGTCTTATAGTCATGTGTGGCGCGGACACTCGTGTCTGCCGCGTCGGCACTCTTGCCGACGCTCTTCGCTTCAGACATTTACGTATAACCCTGGGAACGAAATCATGCTCGATCGACCGTATTCGAATTTACAGAGCAACTTCGGAATTCAGCCTAAACCAACTTCAATCCGCGACAATTATTTTTTGCTTCGTTGGTTTTCATGATTTGTCCAGACGGTTCATCTGAGCGCCGGCTGCGCAAACGCCTCAGCCACTTTCAGCGCAAGAGCCGGCGCATCCGCATACGCAATATTTGACATCACAGCTACAACAATTCCGGCTTCTCGAAACAGCATCAACGAAACCACCTTCCCGCCCAAAAATCGGCCGCCGCCGTTGTACCCAGCCACCTGCGTCGGTTTACCGCCCAGCTGGACCGTGCTCAGTTCCCAGCCCAGACCGTAACCCGTCTCCTGCCCGGACGTCAGTTTCTGCGACGTCTGGAGCATTTGCACCGTTGCCGGCCGCAGCAGCGTTCCGCCATTAACGGCCAGTCCGAAGCGCACCAGGTCCGACGGGGTGGAGAAGAACGCCATGGATCCCGAATAGCAGGAAAGGTTGCGCGGGCGCATCACGTGCAGCCCGCAGCGCACCAGGGGATCGTAACCAAACCCTGGGAAGTAAACCGTCGCCGAATCTGCAGTGCGAACGGGTTTCGCGTTCCCCACCCCAAGCGGTTGCAGTATCAGCTGTTGGATGAATGTAAAGAAAGGCGGGTCCTCTTCCTCTTCGCCAACACGATCTGGATTCTCCTCCGTTGCCGACTCGGCGCCCGTATTATCCATCCCAAGTGGCCGGAAGATCCGCTCATCCATGAACGTAAGAAACCGCTGATCTGCCGCAGCTTCGATCGCCGCACTTACGAGGATCCAGCCATACTTCGAATGCCGGTACTGCGTCCCCGGCTCGAACAGCAGCGCACTCTTCGCGAAATTCTGCACTGCTTCAACGGGCCGCTCGCAGCGTTGACGCAACAGTGGGTCATCCTCGCCATCGGTATCCAGTCCCCCAACATTTGCCATCACCTGCCGCAACGTCACCGGCCACTGTCTCTTCGCAAATTGGGGGACGTAGGTCTGAATCTCGTTATCCAGCCCCAGCCGCCCCTTCTCCACCAGCATCCCAACCGCAGCGGAAGTGAGCACGGTGGAGGCCGTGCCAATCCCGAACCTTGTATTCGGCGTAACCGGCACGCGCGTTTCAATGTCCGCCCAGCCGAACCCTTCGGCCCACACAATTTCGCCACCCATGCCAACCGCCACGGATACTCCTGGCAGATTTTGGGCAGCCAGATCGGCCCGTATGATGCGTCGCGTGCGGTCCACCGCCTCTGACAATTCGAGCGATGGGGCCGCTCGCGTTACCGACGAAATATTTTGCTGGTTTGCATGCAGCGCCTTTCTCCAGACGCTCATATACAAACGCAGGCCTACAATCGCTACTATTAGCAGGACAATAGGCACCAAAATCAACCCTAACCATGTGCGGCTCCGCAATCTATTTGCTCCTGTTCAGGATTCACTTTAAGACAAAAAGTACTCTATGTCAACAAAGGAAAAGGGCAAGCTTTTAAGCTAGAAGCTTATTGGTGGTGCGGTTTAGCACTAGTTCAAAGTGAACGATAACCTGAATTCCGAAGTTGAAGAAGTATCCTAGTCATCTGTGGCGCGGACACTCGTGTCTGCCGCGTCGGCACTCCTGCCGACGCTTGGTTCGATGACCATTCCCGAGCCATATTAATTAACAACCGAGCCATGGCCGCAAGGGAGTGGTTTGTTGTGCAAACAAAATACTGAAACGATGCAGTAATCCCACAACTCATCTCGATGCACTCTGCTCCGCAAAACAAACCCAATCCACCCCACCTGGGAATCCAAACAAATAGAGTCCCTCTGGGAAATAGTGTATATTCACCTCATTTTCAAGACCTTGCCAAAATCGAACGGGTAGCAATTCCCACCCCCCTGCTAACTTAGCTTACTGACGGAGCCGTGACCGCAAGGGAGAGGTTTGTTGTGCTAACAAAATACTGAAACGATGCAGGAATCCCACAACTCATCTCGATGCACTCTGCCGCGCAAAACAAACCCAATTCACCCTACCTGCAAATCCAAACAAATAGAATCCCCTTGAAAAATATTTTATATTCACCCCATTTTCAAGAGCTTGCCAAAATCGAACGGGTAGCACTTCCCACTCCCCTGCTAACTTTTGATGCAGGAAGACAAATTGCTGGCCAGCAACTTCTCACGGTTCAAGTCCGCGCGGTGAATCAAAATCTACCGGCGTTCAAAACGAAAATTCGAATTACAAACATGGCTGGCGGTCATGAATGTAAGCTGTAAAGCAGGCTGCTGGGCGGCAGTCGAGAGGATCAAGTGAAAAACGCCGGTAACATCAATTGCGTCCATAATTTCGCGAGGCCGTAGTGTCTACTCAGCAGCGATACAATTGCAGAAGCGTGAAGAACAGTCTAAATTTCGCCGCAGCCATATTCCTGATGCTCCCGTTGCATGCTGCTCCCACCGCAGACTTCTTCGAACAGAAGGTAAGGCCGGTGCTGGCCAAGCGCTGCTACGCATGCCATACTGCCACCAAAACTGCAGGCTTGCGCGTAGATTCGCTTGAAGCTCTTCTCACCGGTGGCAAGAGTGGCCGCGCCATAGTGCCCGGCGACCCCGCCCGTAGCTTGCTCATCCAAGCAATTCGCCACGAAAATGCAAAGTTGAAAATGCCCCCACAAGGCAAGCTCGACGCCGCCGAAATTGAAGCGCTCGAAACCTGGGTTCGTGATGGAGCCATTTGGCCTGAACGCGGTGTGAAAGGTGATGCACTTTGGTCAGCCGGTCCATTGCGAAATCCCACTGCAAAATCCATAGATGAAGTTGTTTGGCATGGGCTCGCAGCCAAAGGATTGAAACCCAACCCACCTGCCGATAAGCGCGCACTTCTGCGTCGCCTTTCGTTCGATCTAACGGGCCTGCCACCCACGCCCGCAGAAATTGAAACTTACCTCGCCGATCGCTCCCCACACGCGGTTGAACATACCGTCGATCGCCTTCTCGCCTCGCCGCATTTTGGCGAACGATGGGCCCGTCACTGGCTCGATGTTGCCCGCTTTGGTGAAGACGATTTCACTGGCACCGCTATTCGTCCGTATCAAAATGCCTGGCGCTACCGCGACTGGGTTGTCGACGCATTCAATAGCAACATGCCATACAACACGTTTTTGAAATCGCAAATCGCAGCAGACCTCATGCCCGGCGACAACAAAAAATATCTCGGGGGGCTCGGCCTGTTCGGTGTTGGCCCCTGGTACTTCGGCATCTCGCAACCAGCACAAGCACGCGCCGACGAACGCAACGACCGCATAGATATGGTCACTCGCGGCATGCTCGGCCTCACTGTTGCCTGCGCCCGCTGCCACGATCACAAATACGATCCCATTCCGACCAAAGATTACTACGCTCTCAGCGGTGTGTTCGCCAGCGTGCAGTACAAGGAATATCCGCTTGCCGGCAAAGCGG
>JBBRJC010000412.1:0-4579 GCA_038220135.1 Bryobacterales bacterium
ACCGACGCCAGCATCATCCCATCATTTTCAGCTATGTGGTTCAATTCCGTGTAGAGCCGGGCCGCGCGAGTTGCCGGATAATGGCCATTCCAAAAACGTTGCAACCCCGCATAGGTTGCTGCCCAGGCCGCTCCGAGGTTACCTAAAGAAGTATCAGGAATCATTGCCAGGCTCTCGGCTCGAAATTGCAGGTTCTCGTAAAGATTTTCCCTGGCAATCTGCTCTCCTGCTTCCAGTGATGAGCGCCCCAATGCCCACTGATTTTGCCGGAGGTAGCAAATGGCCGCATCCAAGTTGGCTTGACTCTCCAGCCATTTATACCCACGTTGCTGCAGCACCGGCAATACGGTTTTCGACAATTCAATGCACGGCTCAATCAGCAGAGTTCGAGTCATTGCAATTAGCAGCTCGCTGTTCGCTCTGGCTTCGCCAGCCTTCATCCCCAATGCCCGGAACTGCCGTGCTGCTTCAGTGGCTTGCGTTGCCGCCAGATCCCGTTGACCAGACAGATTAAACTTAGCTGCCGCTGCCAGCAGTTGGACTAATTGAATGCCGTTGGGCCGCTTATCAATTTCCTGTAGGAATTCTGTCAGCCAGCGGTCGTTATGTTGGGACAGGGTTAATGCGGCGAGCGCGCGCGTTGCATCAAGGGCCTGGGAATCTTGCCCAATGGCGGGGAGCCAAACGGAAAACAGCGATTCAAGATTACCTTCCGATTCAAGCTCAGGGTTCCCGGCAAGCGTCTTTAGGAATACGCTGGGGGAAACATGAAGCTCGTTAGAAACTTCAGCGGCTACTTTTTTTTTAGCTGGTCCAGGTGTTGCTGCGCTTCTTGCGCCCACCCGCCGCTTGATTCCAAAGTCAGGAATTGATTGAAACTCTTGATGGATTCGCGGTATAGGAAAAGGCGCTCCTGAATCATCGCCCGGTTGAACCAGGCAACACTACTTTGCGGCTGTAAAGTAGTCGCCTTCATGATCCATTCCAAGGCCTGACCATAAAATTGGGGGGCTTGTTCCGCTTCGCCTTTTTGAAAATTTGCGGAGGCAAGATCAATCAGTAGGGGAACGTCGTTCTGGTTCAATTGCAAGGCTCGAGTGAGATTCGAAATTGCGGGATTAAATTGCCATTCCAGTAATTCTGCCTGGGCCTTGGCCTGGAGCAGACGCAAATCGTATGGAGCAGCTTCCAGCCCCTGCCTGATTTGTGGCTCCGCCTTCATTAATTCAACTGGCCGATCCATACCGGAAATCGCCGATCCACGTTCGGTACGCATTGAGGAATATTCCGCGCCGGCGAAACGGACTTCCATCGTGCGTCTTGACGTATATGCTTTTGCCAGCAATACGCGGGGGGAATTGGCCCGTTCATACAAATGCCAACCGGAAGCTCCGAGAAACACGAGGCCCATCGCCGCAATGGCGAGCCAAAGCTTTCGGCTTGGGCTTTCAACCGCGCCTTTTGCAGCTATGACAGGCTTTTTGGTGTCAATAGATACGATGTTATTCGGTTTTGAATCAGGAGAAGGGATGGAAGGAGAACGAACATTGGCAAGGAATGCGTCTTCTTCGGGCGCGGAGCCATCAGCACAAATAACGGAAGCGTCTCTCAGTAAAGGTCCACAAAAATCACAAGTGGCGGCGTGCCCTAGCAGGTGCCGTTCTTCCGCCTGTGAAACTAGGCCAGCAGCAACGTCGTACCAAATTTCTTCTGGTGGACATTGCGGTGTCGATTGGTTGGGGTTGTTTTGACTCAATTACTTAATACCCTAGACTCTACTACTAATATCGGTTTCCCGAGTTGATTCCCTTTTCTATTGTGTCAAATTAATAACGAAATTTTTCACGAATTAAACGTGTCAGACGGTACAGAAGACTCTCTACTCCCTTTGTCGTTAGGTCTATAGATGGGAGATCTGCAATGGCTTGAGCTGTTAACCCAGACCGATAGTATAACCAAAACACCTGAACATCGCGCTCACAATTTTCTGCTGTCAATTCGGTTCGGAGCACGTCATCTATTTGTCGAATCAACATGTTACGTTCAATACTTTCCCCGGACTCACAGCAATCTGCAATTTGCAACGCATCATCCAAAGGCTCCAGCCGTACTGTGCGTTTTTGAGTTCCTAATTTCTTGAAATGGTCGATTGTAGAATGGATAGTAAAAACTTTAATAAAGCCAAAATCCGCTTCGGGTGTTCGTAATTCGAACCGCTTGAGCGCTCGCGGACCTTCTTCAACGATCTTCAATAGTGTATTTTGAACAAGATCAGCCACGTCATCTGGAGATGGGTTCGGTATCCAATGGCGGGCTACTCGATGAGCTGTTATCGCTATCAATTTTTCGTATCGACGCAGGAATTCGAGCCAGGCCGCCGAAGTTGGCGCCTCGGCACACTGCCTGAATAGTTCACCGGGGGGTAGTTCAATCAAGCGCTTCACAAGTCCTGTAGATTCTTTAGTATATAGCGCGAAAGGAGGCCAACCGGGGACATTAGGGATTTTTTCCTAAGAAAACTATCCCAGCTGTAAAGGGAAAGTTCCACTGATGGCGATATTGCATGTATAGGACAACGGAGGTCACGACCCTTCAAAAAGTCCTACAGGTTCTTTTTTTCGGCACTCTAAAGCTCCCAGAGGCGAACGGGTCCCGGACGGGATACGCGATAGAAAGCTACAGCTTCGGCGCGTAATATCCTTTTCGGGCCCGTACTATTAAATCCTTCCTGTTTCGCACTTTAACCTCAACAGCATGAAACTGTCCGTCGCGGAAAAAAGGTTCTGGCCTATACAGCAGATTGTATTGGTGGCGCAACTCGTTTGAGATATTTTCGAACGATTGTGTCAGGTCCGTTACTTTGAAAGGGAAGAAGCTCAAGCCACCGGTTTCGCCAGCCAGATATTTCAACACTTTATCGCCATCCTGTTCCAGACGCGTGATATTTGTGGAGATTGTGTAGATCACCACATCTGCCTTTTGGGCCATTTCCAGCGCTTGATCCCGGCTGTAACGGCTTTGATTATCGTCGCCATCGCCCACAATCACCATCGCCCGGCGAAACTTGTGGCGCGGGTTGTCCATCATCAGCTTATCGCGGCAGGAAAAATAGATAGCATCGTAAAGCGAGGTTCCGCCTCCTGGTCGCAATCCGCGAATCGCCTTTTCCAGCTTTTCCACGTCTTCGGTAAGATCGGCAACCAATTCCGTCGCTGTATCAAAGCCCACCACAATAGCCTTATCCTGCTTCGGACGAAGAACGCTTTTAACGAATTCAGATGCTGCTTCCTGCTGGAACTTGAACCGGTCACGAACTGAGTTTGAAGTATCGATCAAAATCGCCAGCCGCAGAGGCAAATCCGTTTCTGCCGTGAATTCGATAACCTGCTGGTCTTTCTTTTTTTCCGAGACTACGAAATCCTCTTTGACCAGATTGGTGACAAATCGCCCTTTCTTGTCACTGACTGCCAGCAGCAGATTGACGCGTTCGACGTCTGAAGTGAAGCGTGTACCGGAATCATCCGTTTGCACGGGCGGCTTTTGTTGAGCCCCCACTAAAGTGCAGAGCATCGCGGCGGCAATCCATTTTTTCATAGCTTCCTCGCTTCAATTATAGCCGCCAAGTCCGGTGGCAAAGGACATTCCAAAGTTAACTTCTGCTGCGTGGCCGGGCTGGTGAAGGTTAGCTTCCATGCATGCAGGAAAAATCTATGTTCGAGCGCGCTACCAGCCGGCTGCCCCGGAGCACCGTACAATTTGTCACCAACCACTGGATGGCCGATCGACGTCATATGAACACGAATCTGGTGCGTCCGGCCGGTACCGATGCGAACTCGCAAAAAGCTGAATTTTTCAAAGCGGTCCAGCACTGTATATTCGGTGAAGGCGGTACGGCCTCGCCCCAGCCTCGCCGTCATTTTGGTACGCTGCAGCGGGTCGCGGATTATCGGCGTGTCAATCTGGCCGGAATCAAAGCGGACATTGCCATGCACCAAAGCCAGATAATACTTTTCCACGGTGCGGCCGGCAAATTGATCCGCCAGCTTGCGGTGCGCCTCATCGTTGCGCGCTACCAACAGCAACCCGCTGGTCTCTTTGTCCAGCCGGTGCACAATCCCTGGACGCAGATCGCCGCCAACGCCAGAAAGCTGTTGAAAACGATGCAGCAATGCGTTCACTAACGTCCCCGAATGGTTACCAGCCCCGGCGTGCACCACCATACCAGTCGGTTTGTTGACCGCAATCAGGGAGGCATCTTCGTAAATCACATCAAGGGGGATGTCCTCCGCCTCAGCCCGCATTGGGGGACGATCTTTTTCGGTGACCTGAATCTGCTCTTCGCCACGCAATGTATGGCTGGCCTTCACCGCTATGCCGTTTACCAATACCAGGCCGGCCTTAATCCATTCCTGAATCCGCGATCGGCTATAGCCGGGAAGTTCCTGTTGCAGAAAATGATCTAGCCTTTTGCCGCTTGCGCTATTGGGAGCCGTAATATCCACTCCTTACAGGAGTAGCACGGATGGCACGCCGCTTCGCTATATTTGCTGAGCCGCTTACCAATACCAGCCCGCCTTGA
>JBBRJC010000413.1:0-4565 GCA_038220135.1 Bryobacterales bacterium
AGGGGTGCCAATTACTTTGATGTCCGCCTTGAAGGAACGGGATCTTGGGGATTGGGATGGGTTAAAGTGGGATGCCGTGGAACAGGATTGGCCGAAGCTGGCAGCACGGGCCGCCTATGATTGGCTTGGAACCACTCCACCAAATGGCGAGCCCTGGCCCCGATTTGTGGAGCGAGTTGCTGGCGCGTGGCAGGTGATTCGCAGTGAGCCATCGCCAATCGTGATTGTCGCGCACGCCGGTGTTAATGCTGCTTTGGCCGAATGCATTGGCGGACAAAAGCCGCTGGAATTTCGGCAGGATTATCTGGAGGTACTTACTTTTGAATTTGCAAATTGAAATACCGGAGATCAGTAATCCTGAGTTGGAACAGCGTGTATTGAATCGCTGGAATTCTTTGACCAAACCACCAGGGAGTTTGGGGCGGTTGGAATCGCTGGTGTTGGAGCTTGCGTTGATGCAGGCGACTGACCGGCCGCAATTGGGGCGCAAGGCGCTGGCTTTGTTTTGTGGTGATCATGGGGTGACGGCTGAGGGCATCAGCGCTTTCCCACGGGAAGTGACCGCCCAAATGGTGCTCAACTTTCTTTCCGGCGGGGCGGCGATTAGCGTGTTGTGCCGCAAGCATAACGTTGAGCCGGTTGTGGTGGATGCTGGTGTGGATGGGCCCGTTGCTGTGGGTGCGCTGGACTATAAAATTGCTGAGGGAACGGCGAATTTTGCGCAGGGTCCGGCCATGAGTGTAGAGCAGGCGGAACGGGCGTTGCGCAATGGGATTTCGCTGGCCAGGGAGATTCGGCAGCGCGCCGATATAGCGATGGTTGGTGAGATGGGGATCGGCAATACAACATCGGCCAGTGCGCTGCTTTGCGCATTTACAGGTTGCGCGGCTGGGGATGCAGCAGGTGCTGGTACGGGGCTTGATGCGGCTCGCGTTTTGCACAAAGCAAAGGTGATTGAGCGTGCGTTGCAGTTGCATCGAAGTGCAGTGGAATCGAAAGATCCTTTGGCAATTCTATGCGCATTGGGTGGGTTTGAAATAGCGACAATGACCGGGTTTTTATTGGGCGCAGCATCTTTGCGATTGCCGGTAATGATTGACGGCTTCATCTGTTGCGCTGCGGTGCTTGTGGCCCGTGCAATCAATCCTGCGGTGACGGATTACCTGATCTTTTCTCATAAATCTGCAGAGGCTGGTCATCAGCGGATGCTTGCTGCTTTGGGCGCAAAGCCGCTCATCGATTTGGACATGCGACTGGGCGAGGCGAGTGGCGCGGTGCTGGCGCTGTCGATTCTAGAAAGTGCGCTAGCGTTGTATTCAGAAATGGCAACGTTCGAACAAGTGGGCGTGAGCAAGGCATGAGCATTCCAGAATTCGATTCTGACTTTGGCGTGAAGCTGGATGAGTTGCTACATTGGCGCCGAGATGTGCGGCACTTTAAGGCCGATGCCATTGCGCCGGAGTTGGTTCGTACGCTTCTGGAAAAGGCGATGCGCGCGCCGTCAGTTGGATATTCGCAGCCATGGCGCTGGGTAATTATTGAGAGTGGTGCAAAGCGCAGTGCGGTGCTCAAGGAGTTTGAACATTGCAATGCAGAGGCGCTTGAAGGCTATGGCGGAGAAGTGGCAAACCTGTACGCAAAGCTGAAGCTTTCCGGTTTGCGGGAAGCGCCTGTTCAGATCGCCGTGTTCATGGATTGCGCAGCCGAAACGGGTAAGGGCTTGGGACAGCGGACAATGCCGGAAACCAGGACATGGTCTGTGGTGATGGCGATCCACACGCTGTGGTTGACGGCGCGGGCGGCAGGGTTGGGCTTGGGCTGGGTTTCGATTTTGAACCCGGATACGATGCGGGACATTCTTGAGATTTCGGAGGATTTTCGTTTCGTGGCTTATCTTTGCTTAGGTGTTGCGGAACAGGAGCGGGAAACGCCATTGCTGGAACGGGCGGGCTGGGAGAAAAAATTGAATGGGGACGATCTGATTTTCTTCCGGTGAACTTGAGTTCCGAAGTTGCAACATTATAGAAAAGGCCAGCCCGAAGGCCGGCCTTTTCTTCAAGCTTGAACGTTGACCTTAGAACTGGAACATCAAGGTCAAATTCATCAACGGCTGGCCACCAAGCGACGCTGTTCGTGGGTCGTCATGTAGTTTGCCGAAAGTTGCAGGGTTGCGGAAATCCACGGTTGTGGTTGGTCCCGTAAAGTTGTAGGTCTTGAAGGCATTCTGCATATCCCAACGAATTTGGGCCTTCACGCGTTCACGAATCGTGAAGTTCTTCTGCACTGAGATTTGAGCCCAGGCCATGCTCGGCCCGGTCAAAATGTTGCGGCCTGCATTACCAACCTGGAAAGCTCCCGGATAGGCAAAGGCGCTTTGGTCAATTACTGCAGGTCGGTTGTTGAGAGTAAAGCGGTCTGGCCCGCCGTTGTTCCACTTGCTGAAATCGTAGTCGGGCGTTCCCACCAGATTCGGGCGGCGATTGCCGGCGAAGGTTGGGTAGTAGTTGTTGGGGCTGTTGGCAAATGAGAAGTTTAGTGGATTGCCTGTTTCCATGGTTTGAACCGTGGAAACTTCAAGGCCACCAAGAATCATTTGGCCCACACGGCTATTGGAGATAAACTTCTTCCCCTTGCCGAAGGGCAGTTCGTAGTTCACTGTTGCAATGAAGCGATGGGTGCGATCAAATCCAGCGCGGCCTTTTTCGAGATTGCGATTCTGAATTGGAGCTACACCACCACCGGAATTGTCAGTGTCGGAGCTATTAAGAGTCTTCGACATCGTGTAGAACGTGTTGAAGTATACACCTTGGGACATGCGTTTTTCCAGCTTGATAGTGCCGGAGTGGAACGTAGAGTGACCAAAGTTTGAACGAGCCGTGATGTTGCCGAATTGCGGATACGGGCGGTAGTTTTGCGCTGCCGCGAAAACAATATCCCGCTGCGTTGGGTTGTTGGAAAGGTAGTCCACCGGGAAGGTGTTTAGTTCCCAACGTTCAATCAGTCCGACGCTGCCTGAGCCCTGATAGCTGGCTTCGATCATGTAGTTGCGCGCGACTTCGTGCTGAATGCTCAAGTTCCAATTCATGACGTATGGATTGCGCAGATTGGGATCCCACTGGCTTACATTGCGGCCGCTGTAATTGGTTCCCAGGAACGGACTGGTTCCGTTGGTGATTACAGCATTCGCCGGCTTCACACCTTTGCTGATCTGGTAGATCGGAGTCGGGTCGCCGGGGTTCGCCTGTTGAATGGCAGTGCCAACAAATTCGTCGTACATGTCGCGGCCGGCGGGGAATTTGACGTCAACCGTATAGAAGCCGAAGCCGCCACGGAAAACCCACTTCTGAAGGGGATGCCATGCCAGACCCAGGCGTGGGTTGAAGTTGTTGTTGTCCCGTTTGTTGAGTCCGGAAGTAGGATGCGTTACGGCACCTTTCCTCCCTGTAAGTGGGTCGGTTGCATTCGGATCGAACTGGCTCATCAATCCATACTTGGTGCTGAAGGGGCTTTCATTGGAATAGCGAACACCAATGTTGGCGGTTAGTGTTGGAGTGATTTTCCAATCGTCCTGGAAGTAGAAGCTGTTGATGGAAGAGCGAGGCAGCCAGCTTGTCAGTTCTGTGCGGAAGGTTGCCGAGTTGACGTACCCAGTAAGGAAGCCGGCGAACGGGCTACCTGTGTTGGGGGCCGCGGCACCATTGGCTTGCAACCCTGTAGTAGAGCCAGCAAAGTTAAATGCTACGGGGTTTCCAAAGGTTGCTGTGTTAAGCCGGAACTTCAGAATTTCGTAACCACCCTTAAATGCATGACGGCCGCGGATGATCGACAAATCATCACGGAAAGACAAGGTCTCGTTTACCGTTTGATTTGGTGTTGCGCCGCTGAGACCGTAAATTGTGTCGGGAGCGTTGCGATCACCGCTTCCGAAAGATGGCATTAAGTCACCATTGACATTGGGTATACCCAACTTCGAGGCCCAATCCTGTTTATAGGAAGGAACAACGGTTTGAGCCCAGCGGCGATAATAGCCAACACGGGCATCGTTCACCAGCGAGGGCGAGATGATCCAGGTTTTACCCAGTGACATGTTTTGGTTTCTGGAAGGGGTCCGGTTGCCCGCCGATCCATCAAATTCACCGCGATCAGACCGGATGTTCCATGGCCGCTGCAAACCAGGCAGATACTTGTTGTCGGTCCAGGAATAATAGATCTTGAAGTTCTGTGTGAACTGGTGATCCAGGCGCAGGTTGATATCATTCAGGAAGACGGCCGATACTTCATCAGCGGCATAGTTGCCGGTAGCGCCGGTGGAGTTGAAGGCACCGGGTTTGTTGGGCTGTTGCCATGGATCGTAGTCAAGCACCTTGCGGGCAACAGGATCGATTCGATTGGCGGGAATGCGATTTCCAACGAATGGATCGCGCAGCCAAACTCCGCCAACATTTCGCGTTGTAGCAGGATCATAAATCACGTTAGCACCGGCGAAAGCGAAATCGCCTTGGCGCATCCCGAGGCTGGGGACTGAGCTATCCACCTGAGCTACTTTCTTTTCATGCAACCGTTGA
>JBBRJC010000414.1:0-4532 GCA_038220135.1 Bryobacterales bacterium
CGGGAGGCAGCGTCAACAGCCACGCCCATGCCCGTCGCACCGCCGCCGATAATTACCATGTCCCAAGGGGTTGTGCGCCCTTTCAGACGCACCATCATTTCATCGCGGTTCACTGTTCAATCCAGCCCTTGGACCGTTCCACGGCGCGCTGCCATTGTCTTTGCATCGCATTCGATTGTTCGCGGCTCATTTGCGGCGTGTAGCGCTGATCCACCTGCCACTGCGTTGCAACATCGCTGGTGGAAGACCAGAAACCGGTGGCAAGGCCGGCCAAATATGCTGCTCCAAGCGCTGTGGTTTCGCTCACCTTCGGACGGACTACGGGCACACCCAACAGGTCGGCCTGAATCTGCATTAGCAAGTTGTTGAGCGATGCGCCGCCATCAACGCGAAGCTCAGTGAGCGGGATGCCCGAATCGGCACGCATGGCGGAAAGCAGGTCGGCCACCTGGAAGGCGATCCCTTCGAGGGCCGCTCGTGCGATGTGGCCTTTGTTGGTTCCGCGAGTCATGCCGACAATGGTTCCGCGTGCATACTGATCCCAATGCGGAGTGCCGAGGCCGGCGAATGCGGGCACCAGGAAGACGCCGCCGTTATCGGGGACTGTGCGGGCGAGGCCTTCAATTTCACTTGCTGATGAGATAATGCCGAGTCCGTCGCGCAGCCATTGCACCACCGCGCCACCGATGAACACAGAGCCTTCAAGCGCGTACTGCAGCTTGCCATCAATCTTTGAGGCTACGGTGGTCAGCAAATTATTTTTCGATTCGATTGCCTGATCGCCGGTCTGTTGCAGAAGGAAGCAGCCGGTGCCGTAGGTATTCTTGCTCATTCCGGGTGTGAGGCACATCTGCCCGAATAGTGCCGCCTGTTGATCTCCAGCGATGCCTGCGATGGGGATGCCACCGGTTTCGCCGTAAATTTCTGAAGACGATTTCACTTCCGGCAGCAGGCCTTCGGGAATGCGGAAAAGCTTCAGCAGGTCCTGGTCCCATTCGCCGGAATGAATATTGAAGAGCATTGTGCGCGAGGCGTTGGTGGCATCGGTGACGTGTACTTTGCCAGCGGTGAGTTGCCAGACGAGCCAGGAATCGACAGTGCCAAAGGCGAGTTCGCCGCGCTCGGCACGAGCACGGGCACCGGAGACATTGTCCAGAATCCAGGCGACCTTGGAGCCGGAAAAATAGGCGTCGATAATGAGGCCGGTTTTGCGCTGGATCATGGTGGCGTGGCCATCGCGCTTGAGTTGATCGCAGAAGCCAGCGGTGCGGCGGTCTTGCCAGACGATGGCATTGTAAATGGGCTGGCCGGTGGCACGATCCCAAACGATGGTGGTTTCGCGTTGGTTAGTGATGCCGATAGCGTGCGGTTTGGGTGCCCCGGCTGTGACCTGCTCCATGACGGCTTTCTGCGTGGCCAAGATTTCGAGCGGATCATGCTCCACCCACCCGGCCTGCGGGTAGATCTGAGGGAATTCTTTCTGAGCGACGCCGTGGATGGAACCCTGTTTATCAAACAGGATGGCGCGCGAACTTGTGGTGCCTTGGTCAAGGGCGAGGATCAGGGACATGGAAGCCTCCAAAGAATCTACTTTACGACGGGGGTGGGGTTGGGCGGTAGTTTGGGGGCGAATTGGGTTTGTTTTATTTGAGTGCAATTTTGATCGATTGGGTTGTATCCCTTGGTTTTCAGATTTGGTTCAGCGTAGACAGTTCTGGAATCAGTTTATGTAGGTCTGAGTGGGGAATGCAGATCAGGTTTTTCAGGTTGTTGATTCTACTGGAAATCGAGGCGAGGGTGTCTTGTGTTTCGAACTATTTGGGTTCGTTTTGTCGGCGGTTTTGGTGACGGCTGGAGATTGAAGGACACACGAGAGGCTGCAAATGCGATTGTTAAGTCAGACTCAATAGGGACACCCGTTTAAGGAGGTCGGCAGCTTCTTGCGGCGTGGTCAGGCCAAACTCGTTGGCTCCGCAGGTGATATGCGATATTGCTGGAGCATTTCCTCGAAGTGCTGAAGGACATCGTCAGCAATGGATCAGGACGCTCAAGGGCGACGCACAGGCAGAACGCGGAATCGTCGGCGGCCATCGATCCGATACGTGTCAAAATCTGAGTGATCTACCGTAAAAACTGACGCCAAGCCTTCACGCTTTGCCAAATAAACAAGGGTTGCATCAGCGAAATCCATTGGACAGTCTGCGTAGCGTAACATCAAGGCATGTATGGCCGGAAGTTCCGCATTCTCAATCGACGCTAGAACGATGGCACCTGATCGCACCAGTCGCCAAGCTGCTTCCATCTCATGACGGCTGTCACCCACCAAGTGAAATAATTTAGTTAACACAGCTTCAGAAGTGGCCAGTGGAAGGCGAAGTTGCTGAAAGGTTTCCGTGCAAGATAAGTGCCAACGGTCACGCCTATCCAGCAATGCCAATATTGCACCGGTGTCGATCAATGTATTCGGCGTCATGCTTTGCGTCGCAAACGCTGCCGTATGGCCTGACGAGTATTTTCAGATCGAGCGGTATCCCCACCATCGAATGCGCCAAAGCACTGGGCTGCCGCCATATGAAGACGCAGTTGCTCGGCTTCGCCGTCATTTTCGGTCATGCCCTGATTGAGCCAATCACGGGTAGCTAGATCGAGGACGGCGGAAAGAGATATTTTTCGGCGGTGCGCCTCTTGCGCCAACTCAGTCTTTAGATCGGCTGAAACACGCCAACTATAAACTTCAGTCTTCATGCACTACAGTGTAGCGCATTGGCTATTTTGCAGCAATGGCCGGTTTTGTTATCTTCACTTGGTGAAAGTTACCACGGTTGCGCCCCAGCCTCCGGCCTCCATTGGGGCATCGGCAAACGTGGCCACATTAGGGTCCGAAGCCAACACTTTGCGCACCATTTCGCGACGCGCACCAATCCCACGGCCATGGATAATTCGCACACAAGGGAAGCCTTTCTCCTGGACCGCCTCCAGATAGGCTTCCACTACAGCTTTCGCATCCCGATCAGGCACGCTATGCAAATCGAGCACATCTTCAATAGGTATCGAAATAGGTTCGTTTTGCCAATCGTCTTCGGCCATACAAGCTGGCTATTTTTCAAGATAGAACTGGCCAATGAACATGCCATCAATCCCTGACGAATAGAAACTGCGCACCGCATCACGGGGTGAACAAACCAAAGGATCGCCGAACAGATTGAAAGAAGTGTTGAACAACACCGGCGCTCCAAATGGCTTCGCGGCCGCGTGCAGCAGGCGCCAGTATAGTGGATTATCTTCTTTGCGCACTGTATGGACACGCACCAGATCGTCACCCAATATTGCCGCACCAAAGCGTTCGCGATGCTCTGGCTTCACCCTGCCAACCGTTGCCAGAAACCGGGCGTTTTCGCCAACCTCAAAATACTTTGCAGCTTCCTCTTCCGGCACCGACGCAGCAAACTTACGGAACGGTTCGCGGTGCTTAATGAACACGTTCAAATTTTCAGTAGAATAGGCGCTCACCGGGCTTGCCAAAATGCTGCGGTTACCCAGTGCGCGCGGGCCGAATTCCATGCGCCCGTGCATCCAGGCAACAATCCGATCCTGCGACAAATCGTTGATCGCCGTTTCCACCAATTCGTCTGTAGTGTGAATGTAGCGGAAGCGCAGTTTGCAGTTCTCCACCACCTTCTTAATTTCTTCAGCAGTGTACTCAGGCCCGAGGCACAAATTGCCGAGACTGATGCGCCTGGTCTCGCCATAAACACCGTGCCAGGCGTGGAAAAGCGCGCCCAAAGCTGTGCCGGAATTGCCTGCTGCCGGTTGCACAAAGACATGCTTGAAATTACCGCTACGCTCAAGCGCCGCAATCGACATGGCATTCAAAAACAGGCCGCCTGCGACGCAAAGATTTTCACCCTTGCCCGCCATTTTCACCACAGTTGTTTCAATGAAAGTTTGCAGGCTGGCGGCGATGGCACGGGCGTCTGTACCCGGGAAACTGACCGCGGCGTGCATGCCTGCTTCGGGCCACCCGCTTTCGTCCAGCGGCAGGGCCTGCTGCAAAGCATCGAGGTACAACGGCTCAACACCGGCGCTCATCCACTGCACTTTGTGTTCGTCAGCACGCGGCTCAAAGCCCAGTTGCTTCGTTACTCGACCATACAATTCACCCGGTGAATCGGGGAAATAGAGTTCTTTTTCGGCTTCCAGATGGTTGCCGGTGGCCTTCCATCGAGCACCACAGCGGAAGTCGCCAGAGCGGTCCAGCGTTAGAACTGTGGCACTATCGAAGCCGCTGGCGAAGTAGGCTGAAGCGGCATGGGCCAAGTGATGATCCACCGCAACAACGCGCGCTTTTGGAAATCGATGCCGTAATTCCTCCAGCAGTTCCGTTTGCGCGGAACGGGCAACGGGGCGGGCGACGGCAACACAATCCACTTGACCGGCAGTGACATTGCCTATATCGAGGCAGGCTTGAATCGCCTCTAGCGGCAACTGGCCGGGACGCATGCGACTGGCAATTTTCTTCTGCTCCACCGCGG
>JBBRJC010000415.1:0-4529 GCA_038220135.1 Bryobacterales bacterium
TTCGCCGATGCCACAACCAACCGAACAACGTAACCTACTTCCGTTCAGAGTGTTCGAGATCTTAAGAATGTGTCCTGTTTGTGGATATGGAATGAAAGATCCGCCACGAAATTACAATATTTGCCCATGTTGTGGAATAGAGTTCGGGTACGATGATTCGGGAACAACTTATGCAGCACTCCGTAAATTGTGGGTACACGGCGGTGCAAAATGGTGGAGTCCGAACACACTTCCACCGCAAGGTTGGTCTGCCGACAAGCAAATGAGTTCAAGCTTTGGATTTTGGGACATCGAGGGATTAAACGCCAGCTTGGAGACCGCTGCCCTACAAACCAACTCAGCCTGGACCAGAGTAGCCAAGAATAATCTAGTGTTGAATCAAGGACTCAGCTATGGATCAGGATAATACCGTTGCGAACAAAATTGAAGATATAGCCTCCGAGTACGCAAATAATACTTTCCTGGAGCCGAGTGTCTGGGATCTCAAAATATTTTTTGGCCAGTGGTATCAATCCAATAATGGGGAAATCGACTGGCATTCTGGGGTAACACTCCCTTGGATGCACGCCAAACTGCTTGCGCACTATCTGGCCGTGAATGTTGCATTGTATGAAACGCTTCATGGAAAGATTCAGATACCGCCAGATCTGAGGCCAAAAGTATCCTCTGGGCTTCCACCATCAGAAGAGAATCCTATGTTGGTTAAATCGTCTGAAATCGTTGACGAACTCACGAGGGATTTTCTTAACGAATTGGGTTGAACTGATAGTCTGCTAGCTTGAGGAAGTTTGCGACTTGGCTTTGTCACCGATCATCATCGAAGCCGGTACGCCAGGCGCGCGCAACTGCGCTTCTTCCAGGCGTTTCGCTTCTTGGAACGTATAGATCATCCGGTGAATCACGGTCAAATTACTGAGCACCGCAAGCGCCCAAAGAACCGGGGCCATATGATCAAACAGTGCACCAATGATCAGCAGCACCACACGCTCCGGGCGTTCTGCAAAACCAACCTTGCAGGTCGGAATGCAGTTTTCAGCTCGCGAACGCGTGTAGCTAACCATCACCGAACCAGTCATGACAATAGCGGTAAGAATCACATAGAAAAAGCGGTCGATCGAGGCGTAAAAGTAAAGTAACCCCATCAACAAACCAAGGTCGGAATAGCGGTCCAGCACCGAATCGAGAAAGCCGCCAAAGCGTGTAACTTGATTCGTCTCGCGCGCAACCCGGCCATCCACCATATCGAAAATGCCGGCACCAAGAATTACCAACCCGGCCCTTAAAAACTGCCCCTGCGCAAACATCACTGCCGCAACAACGTTGATCAACAGCCCTATAACTGTGAGCACATTAGGGTGAATTTTCGATAAAGCCAGCCCACGCACAATAAGAAGTATGACCTGATTGCATGCTCGCCCAATGGCTGTAGTAAAGGTCATACTGCTTCTTGCTCCTGCTTAGAGAATATGCGAATCGTGAACAGTGGTGACCTTCACAACTTCAAATACCTTAATACCACCAGGAATGATGATTGTAACCTCATCACCCACCTGCTTGTTGAGCAGCCCCTTGCCAATTGGGGAACCGGTGGAAATGGCACCCTTTGATACGTCTGCCTGTTCGCTGGGAACAAGTTGATAGGTCAACTCCGTGTCCTTGTTCAAATCCAATACAACGACGATGGAACCCAAACCAGCGCGGTCGCGAGGGATTTTGCTCATGTCAATCATCGACATTTCGCCCAACCGCTGTTGCAATTGGCCCAGACGTGCGTTAACGTAACCCTGGCGCTCTTTGGCCGCTGAGTATTCCGCATTTTCACTCAAGTCTCCGTATTCACGTGCCCGGAGAATCTCTTTCGGCAACTCATTTCTGAGTTCGTATTCGAGCTTCGTGATTTCTTCTTGTAACTGTTTCTTGAGTGCTTCCATGGCGAGCGCTTTCTACCGCCTATCTGACCATTATATCGTGGTTGATGGCGGATGCGTCCAGGAAAACTCACGGAATTGAAAAGCTAACCGGCGATGATCCGGGCCAGCCCCGATCGCTGCCGGTACTACTGCCTTGCTCGAATACACGTCCAGATCCAGTGCTCTGCCCTGCAAATCCAAAGGAACTTCGAAAGTCTTCTCAAAAATTCCCCAGTTTGGATGAAACTGACAAAGCTGCCGGCCCCGGCTCTCCACCGTCAGGACTTGACCATGCATCGTAGCACCCAGGTCGATCAATTGCCCGCGCAATGTAACCGTGCCGCTACCAGCCGGAATCATGTAGTGCAGCTTGTCAGTGGCCCAACCGTCCCGGTATAACCCCTGCGATGCGTGGTATGACTGATCGATAAAATACCGGCAAAGGTGAGAGATCCGCTGTGACAAGCGTTCGCCCACCACTGGGATAACTTTCGCCTTCTGACACCAGATTTTTTCGTATGTATCCAAGCCGTAAATCACATACCCAGGCGGATACAGGCGCCCCGATTGCTTGCGTACCAGATTGCCCAACTCGCGAAAGCGCTTGGCGCCACCGGCAAAACTCTTGGCGTCATCGTATTCCCGCAAACAGCCTAGTTCCGCCGGAATATAGTGCAATCCGAAATGCTTCCCCAACTTCACCAGAATGTCCCAATCCATCCCGAAGTGAAGCGATTCATCAATGAAACCAATGCTTTCAAGAGCAGCACGGCGAAAAAACACAGTTTGCTGCAACACGTAATCAACCACGTTTGTCAGCTTCCATAAATCGAATTTCTCAGTGAAGGAAAACTTATATTTCACCTTGCCATCAATGTCGATCTGGTAGCCCTCGCCATAAACCGCGCCAGCATTCGGCGCGTGCTGAAATCCTTTAACCGCAGCCGTAACAGCTCCTGGAAGAAATACATCGTCAGAATTCAGCCACGCCACAATCTCGCCTTTCGCCATGCGAAAGCCCTTATTAATGGCGTGTGATTGACCTCGATCCTTTTCAGAAATCCAGGTTAAACGGTTCTTGTATCGCTTAACCACTTCAGCCGTCGAATCTGTCGAAGCCGCATCCATAATGATGTATTCAATGTGCGGATAATCCTGGGTCAGAACGCTCTCAATCGTATCTTTGATAAAACGGCCCTGGTTGTAGGAAGGAGTAACTATGGTGACAAGTGGACCGTTCACTTTACGCTTCCCGCCGGTTCAAAATCGATCGTGTCGATAACGCACGACAAGTTACGATATTCGCCGTTTGCCCGTGGAGACCAGGTTTGGTTGGCCTCAATCGCAAGCTTGCAGCGCTTGCCCCGTGCGCTCTCCGGCACAGAAATCTCCAACTGGAATGGCCCAGACGTTTCCAGAGAGGCTTCCTTTACTTTTTGCCCGTTCAATTTAATAGTCAATAGCAAAGCACCTTCGATCGGTGCCCAGTGCTTGCCTTCAATGCGGAACGATTGCGCCTTTAGATCAACATCAACATCTTTCAAATAGCGTTTGGAGATCCATCCATCTTCCCAACGGCCATCGAACGTCTTGGCAAAACCAGTGAGTTTCCCCCACTCCTGCCAGTACCGTTTCAATTGACCCCGGTTATAGTAACCCCCAAGCGCCAGACTGAGCGTATAGGACTTCAAGGTCGGAGTGGAGCGATCAAAAAACTGATCCTTGCGGTCCAGTAGATAGCAGGCATAACCGTTCACCCATTCGTAAGGCACATAGCCATAGTGGGTTTTCACAGCGCTAATAATTTCCTGATAAACGCGCTTGCGGCTGGACAATGTTTTGTTGTCCATATACATGCGCGAAGTGGCAATATACTCATCTACTTTGAAGATTGGATAGCTCTTGGCAATACGCATCCACAGCTCATAATCGAGCCCGAAATGGAGACTGGCATTAATCATCCCAACCTGCAGAAACGCGTCACGCGTCATAAACGCCGCCGGCTGGCAGACATAGCACTGCTGGCTCAACGTTGTGAAATCGAAGGGCTGCGTATGATAGCGATCAATAATTTCGCCATTCTGCTTAGTGTGATAAGCCTCGCCGTAGATCATCCCCGCGTGTGGCTTTTCCCGGAAGTGCTTGGCCATGGTTGAAACAGCGCCCGGCAGATACGTATCGTCGGCATTCAGAAATGTGTAGAGATCGCCAGTAACATTGTGCCAACCCTTGTTGATCGCATCCGCCTGACCACCATCCCGTTCAGACCGCCAACGAATCCGATCACCGTACTTCTTCAAAATCTCAACCGTATTATCTTTCGACCCGCCATCCATCACAACGTAGTCAATGTGCGGATAGTCCTGGCTCAGCACGCTGTCGATAGTCTGCTCGATATAGTGCGCCATGTTGTAGGACGGCGTTGAAATGCCGACTTTGGGCCAGTCGGTGACTGTAATTATGGGTCGGCGCTGAAATTCAGTGCTGGTGATCCGCTCAAAAGCGGCCCGAGTCAGTTTCACAGCACGCTTCCAGGAAAACAGTTCAGCACGAATCTTGCCGCGTTCAATCAACGCTTGGCGCAATGTCGCGTCGTCCAGAATTCGTCGCATGCCATCA
>JBBRJC010000416.1:0-4507 GCA_038220135.1 Bryobacterales bacterium
CGCGCACTATGCAGTGTGGCGCAGGAATTTCGTATTCCCTGGGTGCGCCGTCCCATCGACTATCCCATGCCGCAGCGCGGCGCGGCCACCCAGCATCTGGCTGGTTTGGTGATGCGCCGAATGAAGCCATCCATAACCAAAACACTTGCTGAAAATGGGCTCAAACAGACCGATCATTTCCTCGGTTTTTCCGTTACTGGCCGATTAGACGAACGAATCCTGGCTGAAATGATGCAGCATGTGCCAACTGGAACAACCGAGTTGATGGTCCACCCGGGCCACCTGCGCGAAGAACTGCGCGCCGCGCCAACGCGCCTCAAAGAGAGCCGTGAGTTAGAATTAAAAGCGCTTACCGCGCCTCGTGTGCGCGATGCCTTGGCAGTCGCCGGCATCGAGTTAGTGAACTACCGTCAACTGAACGAAATCTACCCTTAAGGAACTCCGAGAATAATGCGACCGCTGATTTTCTCTTTCATCTCCCTCTCCCTCGTCATGGCAGCCGAAACCATCCCCGAAACGCCGAAAGTGCCGGTAACGGAAACGATCCACGGCGTCAAAATTACTGATCCCTACCGTTGGCTTGAGGATCAAGATTCACCACAAACCCGCGAATGGCTGAACAAACAAATGGCCTTCACCAAGTCTGTTCTGGCCACGTACCCCGGTCAGGAAAAGATCGAAAAACGGCTTAGCGAACTGCTCCGTGTCGATGCCGTAAGCATTCCGCGTGAACATGGCGGACGCTATTTCTACACGCGTCGCCCTGCAGCAGCCAGCCAGTCCATGCTCTGCATGCGCCGTGGTGCAAATGGTACCGAGCAAGTGCTGGTGGATGGCAACAAACTGGGTTCCGGCTTTTCGGCATCCATGTCCTACATTTCTCACGACGGCAAGGTGATGGTGTACGGCATTCGGCATGGTGGTGAAGATGAAACCACTCTTCGTTTTATGGATGTGGATACCAAGGCTCAATTCGGCGATGAGATGCCCAGGGCACGCTATTCAGGTATCGAACTGGCGGTTGATCGCAAAGGCTTTTACTATTCCACTCTCACTCCGAAAGGACCGCGCCTCTACTTCCATACGTTTGGGAACAAAGAGCCGCGTCTGGTGTTTGGCGAAAAGTATAACGACCGCTATGGCATTGGTATACACGCCGATGACTCCGGGCGCTACATGGTGATTACCGTGTGGATGGGCTCTTCCGGCGACAAATCTGAAGTATTCTTGCTCGATCTTAAAAAGCCCGGTGCCACGCCGAAAGTGGTTGTGGACGATGTTTCCGCCGGCTTTACGGCTGACATTGGTGGCAATGAGATTTTCATTCTAACGCGATGGAAAGCCCCCAATCAGCGCGTGATGGCTGCGAAACTTGACGATCCGTCCCGTGAAAAATGGCGCGAAGTAATTCCAGAATCAAAGTGGCCAATCGAAAGTATGTCGCTGGTGAATGGGAAAATCGCACTGCAGTATCTGGAAAATGTGACATCGAAAGTACGGCTGTATTCTACAACAGGAAAGCTGGAGCGCGAGGTGAAATTACCGGGCTTAGGTAGTGCATCAAACATTTACGGCAAATGGGACAGTGCTGAAGCGTTCTACACGTTTCAGTCGTTTTCAGCCCCATCCACTATCTACAGCTACCAGGTAGCGTCCGCCAAGCAATCAGTCTGGGCGAAGCAGATCATCCCCTTTGCGGCAGACCAGATGGAAGTCAAGCAGGTTTGGTACCCATCGAAAGATGGCACAAAAATACCCATGTTTCTGGCGCACAAGAAGGGACTGAAACTGAACGGCAACAACCCTGTTTTCTTAACTGGCTATGGTGGTTTCAGCATCAGCCGTCTCGCTACGTTCAGCGCAACAGCCGCCTATTGGACCGAGATCGGCGGCGTCTTCGCCCTGCCCAATTTGCGCGGCGGCGGTGAGTTTGGTGAGGTGTGGCACAAAGCCGGCATGCTCGAAAAAAAGCAGAACGTCTACGACGATTTCATCGGTGCTGCCGAATGGCTGATAGCCAACAAGTATACGAAGGCGGAAAAGATAGCCATCAGCGGTGGATCGAACGGAGGCCTGCTGGTGGGCGCGGTGATGACGCAACGGCCGGAACTGTTTGGTGCCGTACTCTGCTCCATTCCGCTGCTCGACATGGTACGTTATCACAAGTTCAAAGTGGCGCGGTGGTGGGTGCCCGAATATGGGTCTTCAGAAGAGTCGGACCAGTTCAAATTTATTTACAAATACTCGCCGTATCACAATGTCAAAGTTGGTGAAAAGTATCCTGCCGTAATGTTCATCAGCGGCGATTCCGACACTCGCGTAGACCCATTGCATGCCCGTAAAATGGCAGCATTGATGCAGTCGGCAAGTGGATCAGGCAAACCGGTTTTGCTGGAATACGATACCGAAGGCGGCCATTCGGCAGGGCAGGCGATTGAGAAAACCATTCACAAGCTGGCTGAAGAATTGCTGTTCCTGCACGCTCAGTTGGGGGTGACGCCGTAATGCTGTCTATCCGTTCTGCGAGCGTGGAAGATGTCCCATTAATCTTGCGTCTGATCCAAGGGTTAGCCGAATACGAAAAGCTATCCAACGAAGTTGTGGCGACTGAGCAAATGTTGCAAAACACGTTATTCGGCGAGCGCCGCGTGGCGGAAATTCTAATCGGTGAGTGGGACGGTGAAGCGGCAGGCTTTGCACTATTTTTCCATAATTACAGTACATTTCTAGCCAAGCCGGGTATATATCTGGAAGATCTTTTCGTGTGGCCGGAGTATCGCGGTCGCGGCATCGGCAAAGCGCTGCTGCTGCAGTTGGCAAGGCTGGCGAAGGATCGTGGATGCGGGCGCGTGGAGTGGAGCGTGCTCGATTGGAACGAGCCGTCGATACAGTTTTACAAGGCGTTGGGGGCAAAACCAATGGACGAGTGGACCATCTTTAGGCTGACGGGTGAGGCGCTGGAGAGGGCGGGGGCGTGAAAGTGCTGCAATATCCTGCTCGTTTCAATCCAGATAAGATTGCTGGCGGTTTTGTTGTAACGTTCCCAGATGTTCCTGAAGCAATCACTCAGGGTGAAACATTGGACGAGGCTATGAATATGGCTGCTGAGGCCCTCGAATTAGCCCTGAATTAGCCCACAATACTCGTCACTTAACAATTCTAATGGCCTCTGGAATATTGATTGGCGGTGAGGCGGATTGGGTAGTTGCTCATTTTGCGTTTTACACCGCGCGGATTGCGGCGGTTGCGACTGGAGGCGACACGCTCCTCGTTGATTTCCTGCAGTACTGCGTCATGGAATTGTTTCCGGTTCTGAGGGGGGGATAGCGCCGAAGGCGGCCATCTTGCGGCGGACGACGCGCACGGCGTGGAGGAAGGATAATCGGTCCGGGTCCTTGTCGGCGCTGAGAGCGGCTTCATGCATCAGGCCCCGGATTGCGAAGTGAGCCATCATCAACCCATAGAACTCCTGCCGGACAAGATCTGGCGTCTTGCTGCGGAGAATCATACGTGCACCTCGCAGGTGGGTTTTGAGTTCGTCGAATGCGGTTTCAATCTCCCAACGCTCGTGATAGAGCGCCGCCAGTTGTTCGGCCACAGCCGTTTCATGATCCAGGATGGTAGTAACCAGACGGTACAGCGGCTCTACGTCTTCGATTCCCTCCAAACGGTATTCAATAACGCGCACGACAACGCCATCGCGCGCCCGCCGCTGATCCTTAGCCGAGGCGTAGATGCGGCTCAGGTACGAGCCGTCGGCAAGACGGACTTCACAAGGAAGAAGATTGTTCTTTTTAACCCGCCACAGCAGATCGGCACCGGTGCCGGCAGCCTGCTTCCACATCTGAAATCCGAAGAAGTTGCGGTCCGCCAAGCACAACATGCCTTTCTTGAGATGAGACAAAACCGTTTTTGATAAAGCGATTTCGCTGGTGGTGTAACCTGCCATTTGCGTACCGAACAGGACGTGTGTGCCGATTTCGGCCAGCGACACAAAGCGAATCTGCGGGTAGGCACTTTTGCCGCGGCTCGACCCCGGACGACCGAAGGCTTCCGCATTTTCGTTCTCGTCGGCGATATCCAAAGTGCTGCCATCCAGACTCACCAATCGCCACTCGCCGTACCAGGCACCCTTGGTAGCTTTCACGGCAATCGGATTCACAACTGTGTCGTGCAGTTGCTTAAACGGTTCCCATCCCAATCGCGATCGCGCCTGTGAGATGCCGGAACTGCCCGTCACTTTGATTTTCGCCGATGGTTCGAGCAGCCATTGAATTCCTTCCAGCACGCAACGCAATACTTCCCGATACGACGAATTCATATACAGCGCTAGTGCGATCACGTAATAAACCATCACCTGCGCCGGCAGTTCGCGCTCACGTTTGCTCGCACGCCCGGTCTGGCTCAAGGCGTCCCGCACTTTTTCAGCGGGGAAGAACCGTGTGACTACACCCAAGCTGATGTAGTCCGTTATCCGGCTGCCGGCTGGCAATGCAGCTACGGTGCG